>NZ_CASEGO010000069.1 GCF_949287625.1 uncultured Brachyspira sp.
CTAGTAATTGCGTTTTTTGCAACTTTTTTGTGCGGCAAAAAAGTTTATAATTCTATATAATGTACATCAGTTGACAAAATGAAATCGTTTCAGTATATACTAAAAATTTTTAAGTTTGTCAATTTTTTTATTCAACTTTTTCCCGCCGCAAAAAGTGCAAATCTAAAAATAATACTAAATAGTACTAATTATGTCTTACATGTAGAATAAATTATTAAATTTAGACTGAAATATAGCCTTTCGCAACTGCGGGCTGTGCCCGCTTCTTTGTGCCACACCTGCCTACGGCACGCAGAGCGAGGCGGACAGCGTCACAAAAGAACTGGGGTTGCCGAAGGCACGCAGAGCGGGCACGACTGTGTGCTTCGCAGGGCTAGTCCCCACAAATCTAAAATTTAAAAATTTATTTTTTGACAAATTATATTTGTTTAGGTACATACTGGAACAATTTTATTTTGTCAATTGGTGCACATTATACAGAATTATCAACTTTTTTGCCTCACATCTCTGATTATGGGCTCATAGTTCTGAGGCTAGTCATGCAGCTAATAAATAAAATTAGTTTGGAAACAAGTATGATAAAAAATTAATAGTTCCTATTATTTTACATATGTATTTTATATAATAATAAATTTTAATAAATCTATTGTGTTAAAATGAAATTAATTATAATATTGATACGTCAAAAATAAAAATAAAGTTGGTTATAATAATATATGAATAATGTTACAATATACGATAAGCCTAGAGAAGAATGCGGAGTTTTTGGTATTTATTCCAAAGATATTAAGAAAGATATATTAAAAACTCTCAATTATGCCCTCTATTCATTACAGCATAGAGGGCAGGAAAGTGCAGGTATTACAATATCAAATTATAAGCATTTATTTACATATAAAGCTATGGGACTTGTATCTGATTTGTTTACAAGTAATATTCCTAAAGATACAGAAGGAAATATTGCAATAGGGCATGTGAGATATTCTACTACAGGTGCTAGCAAAATAGAAAATGCTCAGCCTATTGAGAATCTTTTTAGATTGGGTCAAATAGCTATAGCTCATAATGGTAATTTAACTAATGCCGAAGAATTGAGATATGAACTTGAAGAAGGAGGAGCTACATTTAATGCTACTTCCGATACAGAAGTTATTATTAAACTTATAGCGAGAAAAACAGTAAGCAATTTTATAGAAGGAATAAAAGAAAGCGTTAATATTATAAAAGGTGCTTTTGCTCTTGTTATAGTTGTAGACGGCAAACTTATAGGCGTAAGAGATCCTTATGGTATAAGACCTTTATGTTTGGGTACAAATGCAAACGGAGATTATTTCTTGGCTTCAGAATCATGTGCTTTAGATGCTGTGGGCTCAAAGTTTGTAAGGGACATTGAAGCAGGAGAAATGGTAATAATAGATGATGAAGGTGTAAAATCTTTTAAATATGCTAAAGAAGATGTAAAACATTGTCCTTGTGCTTTTGAACATATATACTTTGCACGTCCTGAAAGCAATATAGACGGCATTAATGTTTATAATGTAAGATTTCAGACAGGTGTGCTTCTTGCAAGACAAAATAAAGTTGATGCTGATATAGTTATAGGAGTTCAGGACTCTGGTACTATAGCAGCTTTAGGATTTTCTCAGGAAAGCGGAATACCTTACAGTATAGGTTTGGTAAAAAATAGATATATAGGAAGAACATTTATTATGCCAGAGCAGTCCACAAGAGAAGAAACTGTTAAACTTAAATTTAATCCTTTAAAGCATTTGATAGACGGAAAAAGAGTTATACTTATAGACGACTCATTAGTAAGAGGTACTACAAGCAAAATATTAATAGATATTGTAAGGCGTGCAGGTGCTAAAGAAGTACATTTCAGATCGGCTTCTCCTGTTATCAAAAGTCCTTGCTATTATGGTGTTGATATATCTTCAAAAAAGGAACTTATAGGTGCAAAACTTTCTGTAGAAGAGATTAGAAAGGAGATTAATGCAGATACTTTAGAATATCTTACAATAGAAGATATGCTTGAGGCTTTAGGAAACAAAAATTACTGCATAGGCTGTTTTAATGGAAGTTATCCTACAGAAATACCTAAAAAAGTACCTATCGATAAGACTTGTTAATTTATATAATTAGGGCTTCATTTTTATGAAGTCCTTTTTTATAAAAATTATTAATGAATAATTGACTTTTATCCATAATAAATTTATCATATAAAAAAATAATAAATGGGGTAAAGAGTTATTATGAAAGAAGTTTCTTATAAAATATGCATGAATGAAGAGGAATTAGTTGATGCTTTAATGAATAATGATGATGTTATTTATGCGGAGTATAAACTAGGCAAAAAAATATCAAATATAAAAAACACTGGTAAAATTGCTTGGGGTGTTCTTATAGGCGGAGTATTAGTTGCAGCTACTGCCATAATATCATCAAAAAAATTAGGAAAAGACAAAGCATTAATAGCCTCTTCTATAGCAACTATTCCATCTGCCGCTGCTGCCATTATTTATATAGGGCTTCCTTCTACTGTATCATTAATACAAATTCTTATAAGTGCCTATAAAAAAAATGATGGTATAAACGGAGCTAAAGATATAGTATTAAAATTAAGAAATAACTACTATATAGCTGAAAAAGACAGAGAAAAACTTACATTAAAGAAAACAGCAGGAGAAAAAGTAAAAGAAGTAAAAATTACAGAGATTACAGAGCCTGAAGTTAAAGAAGGTAAATAATATTTTTTTATTATTTAAAATAAATTAGTTAAACGAAAATCCCATATCATGAATACAAGAATAGTATAAATAAATCTTTTTGATATTTCTTTGTTTTTATCGCTTTTAAACTCAATATTTATTTTTACTTTATCCTTATAATCAGCTTCACCATCAATTTGAGCTTTGATTATAAAAGTATCTCCATTATCAAGACTTAAATTATATTCTTTGATTGTTCTGTATTCTGTATATGAAGACATCATTCCATATCTCATTCCAAATGCCTTAAAAGTACCGTATGATATTTCTATATTTTGTAGTTTGTTTATTTCATTTTCCAAATTATTTTTATCAAGTTTTATTATGCTTAATTGGTTTATAGGCTGTGATAATTCATAATCTTCTAATTGTTTTTTCCATTTTGTAATGGTTTCTTCTTTCATTTCGATAGGGCTTGCTAAACTTATAAAAGTATTATCATTAATTTTTACTTCTTCATCATCTGAGTTGGTATAACTTCCGTCTCCTGCATATCTGAATGTTGTTATAAAATTATTATTTATATCATATAAATTCCATATAAGTGATAAGTCAAATTTATTCATAATTGGATTATCTATAAAAACTTCTTTGAAAAAATTATAATCGTATTTATCGCCTGCAATAAGTAATTTATTTAATATATACGAGAATTTTTTTATCATATTAGCAGCTTGTTCTCTTATATGTTTTATTTCTTCTTTTTTATTATTATCTAAACTTCTTGGAATTGATTTCAATATTTTATTTATCTTTATATCAAATATACTTACAGAATAATCATTGTTTAATATTAATTTATAATTTTCATCAATAATTTTTTCGCTGTTTTTATCAAATCCGATATTAGAATTATATTTCAATTCTAAATTGTAAAATGGAATTTTTTTATCTTTAGAAATTTCTATTAAAATATCTAAAGCATTATTTTTTGCTGCCATTTTTTCAGCATTATTATATATATTAAATAGTATTTTAATTGTGTATTCATTTTGTTTATTTAATGACAGTATCTTAAAAAATAATTTTGATTCTCCGTCTTTTTTGTATATTTCTTCTAATGCTCCTCCATATAATCCGTAAATTAATTGTGCTGTTTCTTTACCTGTTTCTATATAAATATTATAAGCAAAGTTCAAAAAACTTTCCCTGTCAAGCAAATCTATAATAAAATCAATTTCAATAATACGATAAATATATTTCTTTAATTCTAAATATTTTAAATATATGTATTTTATTACTTTTATATTAACTTCTCTTGATTTATCTTTTGTTAATACTCTAGCTTTTTTTATAAAATCAATTTTCTTTTCATCTTTTTTATTTAAATTATTTTCAGCATAATTTTCTGCTTCTTCTATACTTTTAAAAATTACGCATTCTGATAAATCTTTTAATTCATCATAATAAATATTTTCTAATCTTTTTTTGAAAGATATTATTTTTTTATTTTTACTTTCGGAAGCTATTTTATAAATTTCTTTTAAATTATCTTTTATAATATCATTACCGTAATAATAATCATCTAATACATGTAAATATAAAGTCCATTTCAAATTTTTAAAATTTTTAAAGTTATTACAGAATTGAAAAATATTCTCCATAGTATTAACTTTACTAATATCCCAGTTTTCTAAAGAACAGTATTGATTAAAATTATAAGTTCCTCCAAACATATAACTCATATTTTTTATTTTTGAAGTATTCCATTTATCAAGAGGCTGATTAAACTTTGAAGCAAGATAAAACATATATGATGTATTTTCTACATTTGACATATTCCAATCATTTAAAGGCTGATTAAACTCTGAGGCCTGTACAAACATACAATACATATTTTCAACATTAGATACATTCCAACTATTAAGCGGCTGATTAAATTTGCTGCATCCTCTAAACATATAACTCATATCTTTAACACCCTCTACATTCCAAGATGAAATATCCTGATTAAAGCTAAAAGCATCATTAAACATATAATTCATAATTTTAACTTTATGAACATTCCAATTATTAAGAGGCTGATTGAATTTAGCTGCATCCCTAAACATATACCCCATATCTTCAACATTAGAAACATTCCAATTATTTATATTATGATTAAAATTTGATGCAAAAGAAAACATTGAATTCATGTTTACAACATTAGAAGTATCCCAAGTTTCTATTCCAGAAAAATCCTTTCTTTTACTTCCAGAAAATAATCCGCTCATATCTGTAATAAGGCTTGTATCTATATCGCCTAAATAAATATTCTCATCTTCCGTTAGTTTATATAATTCTTTTAGAGCTTTAGGTTTGTATTTTGGCATGCTATTATCCTTTTATATTTAAAACATTTAAACTATCTAATCATAAAATTAATTTTTTCTTAAAGTAATATTGTATAAAAAGTACTATTACAGACTGTAAAATAATAGTAAAAATGAATATAAAATTTGATTTTTGATATTTTTTTTACTATACTTGAATTATCATGCATTGCTTAGTTTTCTATGAATCAGCTTATTCTTTAAGCTTCTTTAGAAATCACTCAAATAATATAATAAATAATCTATTATATCAAAATATTACCTGTTATCAAAGGAGGAATTTCTATGGGAAAAATCTATAACCCAGAAAGTATTCGTAATGTAGCCCTTTTGGGACATGTAGGAAGCGGTAAAACATCTTTAAATGAAGCCTTGTTATTAAGAGCTAAATCTATAGATAAGAAAGGCGAAATAGAAAGAGGTACTACAGTCAGTGATTATACAGATGAAGAGATAAAGCAAAAAATGTCAATACGTACTTCTTTAAGTTTTATAGAATGGAAAGATCATAAAATTAATTTGCTGGATATTCCGGGGTCGGGTGATTTTAGCGGTGAAATTAATCCAGCTTTAAGAGTAGCAGAATCTTGTATAGTAGTAATAGATGCAGAGTTTGGTATACAGATAGAAACAGAAAAACATTGGCAGATGGCTAATAGTTTTAAAAGACCTAGAATAATATTTATCAATAAAATAGATAAGGAGATGGTTGATCATAAAACTTTATTAGAAAAAATAGAACATAACTTTAAAGAGCCTCCTGTAGTTCCTATACAAATACCTATGGGTAATGGTAAAGATTTTAAAGGTATAATAGATGTTATTTATCATAAGGCTTTCTTTAGAGATGAACATGGAAAAATTGTAGAAGCAGAAATACCAGAAGAGTATTATGATGAGTACAGAGCTACACGCGACAGACTTAAAGAACTTGTATGCGAAGTAGATGACAGCCTTACAGAAAGATTTTTAGAAGGCGGAAAATTTACCGACGAGGAATATATAGAAGCTCTAACAAAATCTATACTTCAGTATAAAGTAGTTCCAATTTTATTTGGTACTTCTATAAGAGATATAGGTATGGGAGCAGTACTTGATACTATAATAAGATATATGCCTTCTCCTTCATATGTTCCTGTTACAGATGGTACAGACCTTCTAACAAATGAACCTGCTACAAGGTCTATATTAGGAGATAATAATCCTTTTGCTGCCTTTGTATTCAAAACTACTATAGATCAATATGCCGGAAGAATATCTTTCTTTAAAGTTCGTTCTGGAAGTATAAAAAGCGGCGATGAAATATACAATTCAAGAACTGGTAAAAAAGAAAAAGTATCACATATATATACTGCAAGAGGCAAAAAACAATTTGAAGCAGATACTATTACAGCAGGCGATATAGGAGTATTAGCTAAACTTTCAGACTGCAGAACAGCAGATACTATAAGTACTCCAAGTTCTCCGTTCCAGTTCCTGCCTCTAAAAATACCTCAGCCTATTTATTTTACAGCTATTAAAATATTAAAAAATGATATAAAAGCACTTGAAGTTCTTGATACGATTGCTCAGGAAGATTTGACTTTCCATGTAGAGTTTGACAGCGAAACAAAAGAAACTATAATAAAAGCTATGGGTGCTTTGCAGGTAAAATTGGCACTTGACAGAGTAGTATCTCTCACTAAGGCCGAAATAGAGCAGAGTGTTCCTAGAGTAGCTTACAGAGAAACTATAAGAAAGAAAGCTCAGGCACAATACAGACATAAAAAACAGTCTGGAGGAAGCGGTCAGTTTGGAGAAGTTCATTTAGAAGTAGAGCCTCTTCCTAGAGACGGCGGATATGAATTTGTTAACGATATATTCGGAGGTGCTATACCTAAACAGTATATACCGGGAGTAGAAAAAGGTATACAAGATGCTATGGCACAGGGACCTTTGGGTAAATATCCTATGGTAGATATAAAGGTAAGATTATATGACGGTAAGTACCATGATGTAGATTCTAATGAATTATCATTTAGAATAGCAGGTTCTATGGCAGCTAAAGAAGCATTCAAAAATGCAAGCCCGGTATTATTAGAGCCTATTATGAAAGTTACAGTTTATGTACCAGAAGAGTTTACAGGTGCTATAATGAATGAGCTTACAGGTAAAAGAGGAAAAATTTTGGGTATGGAAGCAGCATCAAATACTGTACAGATGATTAAAGCTGAAGTTCCATTATCCGAAATGCTTACTTACTCTATAGAGATGAAGGCATCTACTTCAGGCAGAGGTACTTTTGAAATGGAGCATTCTCATTATCAGGAATTAACAGGTCCTTTGGCTGATAAAGTTATAGAGGAAAGAAAGGCTTTGCTTGGCAGCGGAGAGTAAAATTAAATGCTGTATATAAAAATAAAGTTGATATTTTTTATATACTATAATATAATAATTTAATACGTATAACACTAGGAGATTGTATGCTCAAAATAATTGATAAAATTACAAAAGAACATGTATTTGAAGATTTGGAATCAAAAGACAAAGAATCACTTTTTAGAGCTTTAAGTGAAAAAATCGCACCAGTTGCTTCTGCTTCTGCAGATGCTGTATTTGATGCATTCAAAAAGCGTGAAGATGAATACACAACTAATATAGGTAACGGCGTTGCTGTTCCGCATGGCAGAATTCAAGGCTATGGAAAAACTGATATATTTGTAGGTTTCTTGAAAGATGAAATCAACTACGATTCAGATTCTGATGAAAAAAGCCCAGTAAAACTTGTATTTGCTATACTTTCTGACCTTGATAACCCTCAGGATTATTTATTAAATCTTTCTCAAATTTTCTTCTTGGTAAACCAGAAAGAAATACTTGATAAGATTATGGCTACTAAAGGTTATGATGAACTTTATAGCGTTTTAGAATCTTTCAAAAAATTAGATGAAAAATTTGAAGCTGAAAAACAAATTAAATTCTTAATTGAACTTGAAAGAGCTGAAATACAAATTAAAGCATATGAACTTTACAGTTCTACTCACTCTCAGCAAAAATCTGATGTGGTTTTGGAAGAGTACAAAAAATATAAAGACACTATATTAAGTAAAATTGATGTTGCTGTATTAGAAAATTATAAGAGAATCAAAGAAAATAAAGGTGAAGCTCTAGCTAAAATAGAAAATTATAAATGCAGTGCTTGTAATGTAGCTATACCTAAAATGACTGTTAATGAAGTTAGAAGACAAAACCAAATTATAATGTGTTTCCATTGCGGAAGAATATTGTTTACTACTGATTAATATTTAAGTTGTTAATGATAAATAGTTTCTTAAATAAAAGGAAAGCTAAAATATTACTATTAATTCTTTTAGCTTTCCTTTATATTTCATGCTCGCCGAATAAACCTAGCTCTCTTCTTTCAGAGTTTTATAATTATCCTAATCCTTTTACGCCTTCTAATGGTGAAAATACTACATATAAGGTATCTATTAAAAGCGGTGAAATTGTAAGTGCAAAACTTGATATATATTCTCAGAATGGAGATTTAATAGATTCAAAGGACATGATTGTTGAAAGCAGTAAGCAAACTGCCGCATGTATATGGTCTGGTTTGGATAAAAATGGGAAATATCTTCCTTCTGCCGTTTATGATGCTAAGGTAACAGTAAAAGATAATCAGGATTCTACATTTGTTTCTGAGTTTAAGACTTCAATAAGATAGAATATATAATATTTTTTAATAATTACTAAGATAATGACAAAAATTGTCATTCGTATATATTATAATAACAGTAAATTAAGAATTATTATAGGAGTTTTATTATGCTGCCTTTTAATCCGCCTTTTATGTATAAATGCAATTCCTGCGGTAAAATTTTTTCTAAATCTAAAAAGCCTATTTTGGGGGGCACTATATTTTCAATTTTAAGCAGTCCTAAATGCCCCAAATGCGGAAGTAAAGATACTAAATCTATAGATCATATTATAAAAAAGCAGCTTTATTAATATTTGCACTATAATATTTTTTTGTTTATAATATAGCATAAATTTATTATTAGGAGAAAATAATATGAAAGCTGCTATAATATTTGGAAGCAGATCTGATACTGATAAAATGAAAGGAGCTGCTGCCTGCTTAAAAGAATTCGCAGTTGAATACAAAGCCTTTGTTCTGTCTGCTCATAGAGTTCCAGAACATCTTGAAAAAACTATTAAAGAAATAGAAGAAGAAAATTTTGAAGTGATTATTGCAGGAGCTGGTCTTGCAGCACATTTACCCGGTGTTATAGCTTCAAAAACAATACTTCCAGTAATAGGAGTTCCTATTAGTGCAAGTAATCTTGAGGGAATGGACGCTCTTTTGTCTATAGTTCAAATGCCTAAACCTATAACTGTTGCAACAGTTGGTATTAATAATTCTTATAATGCTGGTATGCTTGCTGTTGAAATACTTGCTTTAAAATATGACAGTATAAAAAATAAATTAATAGAATACAGAAAAAAAATGAAAGAAGACTTTATTGCTGATAATAATAAAGCTATAGAGTTTGATATATAATTATTTTTATATTTTATAACATTACTATATGGAAAAATTATCAAAAAAGTATATAATAGTATAAAAAGTTTTGACATAACAGGAGTTTATATATGTCTAAAGAAAAAAAAGAAATGATATATGAAGGTAAAGCTAAAAAAGTTTATGCTACTGATGATCCTGAACAGATTATAGTGTACTATAAAGATGATGCTACTGCTTTCAATGGTGAAAAAAAAGGTTCTATTAAAGATAAAGGTGTTATGAATAATGAAATTACTTCATTGCTTTTTAAAATGCTTGAAAAAAATGGAATTAAAACCCACTTTATAGAAAAATTAAATGACAGAGAACAGCTTTGTCAGAGAGTAAAAATATTTCCATTAGAAGTAATAGTTAGAAATTTGATAGCAGGTTCTATGGCAAAAAGACTTGGTATAGAAGAAGGTACAGTACCTCCTAATACTATATTTGAAATATGCTATAAAAATGATGAATACGGAGATCCTTTGATTAATGATCATCATGCTGTTGCTTTGAAATTGGCTACTTATGATGAATTAAAATATATATATGATGTAACTGCAAAAGTTAACAATTTATTAAAAGAAGCATTAGATAAAATAGGTATTACTTTAGTTGATTTTAAAGTAGAATTTGGTAAAAACTCAAAAGGCGAGATATTATTAGCTGATGAGATTACACCAGATACCTGCAGATTCTGGGATAAGGAAACTGGTAAGAAATTGGATAAAGATAGATTTAGAAGAGATTTAGGATCTATTGAAGAGGCTTATATAGAAGTTTTAAATAGACTTAATAATCTATAATTACTAAGTTTATAAAAGATAAAGCTTTGCTGAACTTAAAAAGTTTGGTAAAGCTTTTTTATTTATCTTTAGTGTGTATGATATTATAAATAAAAAAGGATATGCATTAAAAATAATACATATCCTTTTTATTATTATAAACTAAATTTTTTATTTAGCATTTTCTACATATTCAGCAAAATTAGATAATATAGTTTTTATGCTTTTATAAAGTTTAGGGTCATCTTGATACTTTAATATCTCTTCTCTTTTACAGTATATTTCTTTAATATTTGCTAAATAATTGGCAAAATATTCATCTATTACCTTGTTGTATTTTGAAGTAACATTTTCTTCTTCATATGCCTTTATAACTTTTTTGGCAAGAGTTTTTTTCCAATTACCTGAGAATGACATAAAACCAGATAGTATAAATACAACACTAGGAAGGAATGATATAGATATACCCATTATATTAAAAAAGTTTAAGCTGCTTGTATTTAATAGTTTGAATGTAGGAACTATATTTATACTGCATGTTATTATATTTGATGATATTTTAGATGTTTTATTATTATCTTTACTGTTAAAATCTTCCTCTGTTATAGTTATCATATTGTATAACTGAGTATCCAATTCTAAATTAATACTGTTGCATAAAACTTTTATATCATCTTTTTTTCTATATACATTGTTATCATCTATAGCTTTAATTATATTATCTATATTTAAAGTGTTTTTATATATTTCGCTGAAAGCTTCTTTTGCTGATGTTCTTATTTTAGATAAATTAGATTCTAACTTATCATTTTCTTGGAATTCGTTTTTATTGTCTATTATTTCAATATCGAAATTTACGCATTCCAATATTTTTTTATAATATGCAAACTTAAGACTTTGAGCAAAATTATTTTTTATTTCTTTAACAAGATTAGTATTATTTATTGAGAAGGGGAAGAATCTCTCTCTCAATAAGCTATAATCTATTTTCTTTATATTATTGCTTTTAGATATAAAGTTCTTTAAAGTATCAAATTTTTTATCTATGACACTTCCTAGTTCATCTTCATCAAAAATATTTGCTTTAGAGAATATTACAAATATATTGTTAAAATTATTTGTAAAATTAGCAAGAGCATTTATATTTGTAATATCTTCCTGAGAAAATGCATTTATATCGCATAGATAAATAAACATGTTATTTTTACTATATTTTCTAGTGTCTAATACATTTTCTTTATATTCTACGATTCTAAATAGTTTAGAATCATCTTGAAGATAGTATTCATCATTACTTGTATCTTCAGAATACGGATTAGTGTCTATATTTTTGTCAAAAATAGCATTGATAAATGATGTTTTTCCAGAACTGTATCTTCCATATACTACAATATCAAATGTTTCATTTATCTTATTATAAACATTTGATAAAAGTTCTGTTATTTTATCATTATTCTTTTTGTCTGCAGAACTTATTTCTTCACTGAGTTTGTTGGCTATATTTTGTATATTGAGAAGTTCATTATATAAATCGAAATCTTCATCTTCAAAAGAGTTCTTTTTATACTTTGTAAGCTCATCAATACTAAGTCCTGTATTTTCAGCCAACTTATCCAACAAGTCAAGAGTTATATTATTAGCATTTCTTTCTAATCTTGAAATATAATCCTGACGCACACCTAACATTTTCGCAAACTGACTTTGCGTTAGCTTCAAAATTTTTTCTCTAATGTCTTTTAAATTAAAATCAATCATATTTTCTTCTGTTTTATAATAAATTTATTTTCTATTATTATAAACAAAATATAAAGAATTTCAAGTGTTTTAATGTATAAAATGTATTAAAATATCATTATTGCTATATTTTAAAATTAATATAGCATTTTTAATTGAATTTTTAATAATGAAAAATATTAAAATATAGAATTTTTTAAATCTATTTTCTTGAGTTATATACCTAATTCTTAATTATTTAATATTTATCAATATTTATATATATACCTACAGGGTATTTTTGATACTATAATATGAAAAATACATGTTTTTTATAAAAAAAACAGAAATATTGTAATTTTTTTACCTATTACACAAATTATATTGTTAAAAATAGACGTGAATTTTTATAAAAATGTATAGAAGATAATACTTTTATTTATATTAATATAATATAATATGATAACTAATATTTTTTATATATTAAGTAAAGTTTGTACTATGTAATTAAAAAATAAAATATCCTTTTTAATAATAATTAAAGTATCGTATTATGTAATTTTACAATATGTAAGTATATATTATTATTTGTTAGTAACTCTGTTTGCAGGTTATAGCTAAAGTATAGCCTTTAACATACTTCTTATACTTTATAAAAAAATAAAGTATGAAAAATTATAAAAAACATAATGTAAAAAATATTTATAAACTATTGTAATTTTTCATTTTTATAATATAATATCTTTTATAGAAATTAAATCTTGTTTAAGGAATAATATTTTCAGTATACATTCTATTTATACAAATATTTCAATAGTTTCAAGCTATAATACTTATCAAATACTTTCAATTTATTTTTATAATCTAGTAAATAATTTTTTATTTTGTAAGGACAAATTAAAATGGATATTATAATAATAATAGTGTTAATACTTTTAAACGGCATATTTGCAATGTCGGAAATAGCTGTAATTTCAGCTAGAAAATCGTCTTTAATGAAAGATAGTAAAGAAGGAGATAAAGGTGCAAAGGCAGCATTGTCTTTATCTGATAATCCTGATAAGTTTTTATCAACAATACAAATAGGTATAACATTAATAGGTATATTAACAGGTATTTATTCTGGAGATACTGTTGCAAAAGAATTAGCAAATATATTAAGCAAATTTAATATACCATTAGTATATGCTTCTGCATCTGCCCAGATAATAGTTGTAGCTTTGGTTACATATCTGACACTTATATTTGGTGAGCTTGTACCAAAGAGGATAGGTATGGTAATGCCTGAAAAAATAGCTAAAGTTGTGGCATCTCCTATGACACTGCTTTCAAAAATAGGCGCTCCTTTTGTATGGATTTTATCTAAAAGTGCATTATTAGTTTCTAGGATACTTGGAATAAAAGATGATAAAAGTCCTGTAACTGAAGAAGAAATAAAATCTATGATAGAAGAGGGAAGACAGGGAGGAGAAGTAAAAGAAATTGAGCAGGATATTATAGAACGTGCTTTCTTTTTGGGTGATAGAAAAATAGAGTCTATAATGACGCATAGAAATGACATAGTGTTTTTGGATATTAATATGACTAATGAAAATATAAGAAAAATAGTATCAAAACATTCTTTTTCTGCTTATCCTGTAGTTGATAATAATCTTGATAATATTATAGGAGTGGTTAGGGTTACTGATATATTTGATAAATTAAATAATTCAAAATCCAAAATAGAGAAATTTGTTAAAAAGGCACATTATTTTCATAACAATATGGAAGTATATTTAGTGCTTGAAGAAATGAAAAAAAATAATATAAAAATAGGACTTGTATCTGATGAGTTCGGCAATATAGACGGAATGGTTACTCAAAGTGATATATTTGGGGCATTGGTTGGTTATGCTTCTGAAGGCAAGGAAAATAATGATATAAGAAAAAGAAAGAATGGGGGCTGGTTTGTAGATGGGCAGTGTCCTATTTATGATTTTTTAGATTATTTTGAAATAGAAGATGAAAATGCTTCAAGTAATTATAATACTATAAGCGGACTTATATTAGAATTATTACAGCATGTACCTTCAGAAGGTGAGGCTTTGGAATGGAAAGGGTTTAATTTAGAGATAGTTGATATGGACGGAGCGAGAATAGATAAACTTATAGTAAATAAAATTGAAGAAAAAGAAAATAAAGAAGAAATAAATAAGTAAAAAATTGCTCGAGACTGGACTTGAACCAGCACGGTGTTACCCGACAGCACCTCAAGCTGTTGTGTCTACCTATTCCACCACCCGAGCTTTAATAATGTAAGGTATTATATATTAAATAATTATTTTGTCAAATGATTATTATTTTATTTACTTTAATTATAATTTTGTTATTATATTTTTTAATTATTTTTTCTCTTTATGAAGAAGTTTATTAATATTTTATTTAAAAAGGTTTTGTTATGAAATATATATCTAATTTGCATACGCATACAATTTACTGTGATGGTAAAAATACTGTTGAAGAAAATATAGAAGCTGCTATAGATAAGGGACTAATAAGCATAGGTTTTTCAGGGCATTCTTACTTTGAAAAAGATGATACTTCTATGAGCAGAGAAAATACTATTAAATATTTAGAAAATATCAAAAAAGCTAGAGATATTTATAAAGATAAAATACAGGTTTATCTTGGTATTGAAGGGGATTATTATTCTAATTTAAATAAAGATACTGATAAAGAAATGGGGCTTGATTATAGAATAGGCTCTGTACATTATATTGATGATGGAAATGGCAATTATTTTCCTATAGATATGTCAAGAGAAAGTTTTAATGATACTATTAATTATTTTGGGAGTATTAGAGAAGTTATTTACAGATATTATGATAATGTTATTAAGATGATAGAAACTCAAAATCCGGATATTATAGGGCATTTGGATCTTGTAAGAAAGTATAATTTAAATAAAGAATATTTTACTGAAGAAGAGGATTGGTATTTAAAAAAGATAGATGAAGTAATTGAAGTTATAAAAAAAAGCGGAAGCATAACTGAAATAAATACAAAGATTATGAATAAAAATAATTTAAATGCTCATTATCCTAATAAAAATACAATAAAAAAATTATTAGAAAAAAATATACCTATTATGATTAATTCAGATGCTCATAATGCTAATAATATAGATCATTGCTATAAAGAAGTTATTGAAGAGTTAAAAAAACTCGGAGTTTCTAGTATAAAAGTTTTGTATGATAATAATTTTAATGATGTGAATATATAGCTAAACAACTATATTTTGTTAAATTTTAATTATTTATAAATCTAATTATAATTTATTTGTAACATAATGTATTATTAGTAATCAACAAAATATGTTTTAGATGTATAGTAAGTTACTTATTTGGTATAATAATAGGTAATC
>NZ_CASEGO010000070.1 GCF_949287625.1 uncultured Brachyspira sp.
AATTTTATTTCTTCGTCTGTTAAATTAAAATCCATATTTTGATTATACCATAAATTAAAAAATTGACAAACTTAAAAATTTTCAGTATATACCTAAACAAATATAATTTGTCAAAAAATAAATTTTTAAATTTTAGTATTTGTGGGGACTAGCCCCCACACCCCCAGTTCTTTTGTTGGCACAAAGAACCAAAAAGACTGCATTTTTAGCCTAAATTTAGGTATTACAATACATTTAATACGTATTTTAAAAATATAAAGTTATAGCAATTGCGTTTTTTGCAACTTTTTTGCCGCACACACCATACTTAACAGTACTTCCTTCGATCGCAGGCGGACTTCGTCAAAGTTCTGCCAAAGGCACGCAGAGTGCGGCATGACTGTGAAGCTTGGCAAATATTTAAAATTAAAAAATTATTTTTTGACAAACTATATATTAAGCTTTATTTTGAATATTCATCAAAAAGTTTAATTATATCTTCTCTATTCTTTTTTGCAGCAAGTCTGTATGCTGTATTTCCATAGCTATTTCTGTCTTTAGGATTAGCTCCAGCTTTTAAAAGTTCTTCTATTATATTAATAGGTGTTCCTATAGTTCTGTATATTTTCCTATTTAAGCTAGGTTCTTCTACAGGAGATTCATATTCATACATTACAGCACGTATTAATACAGTATTTCCGTTTCTGTCGCGGGCATTAACATCAGCACCAAGCTCTATAACTTTCTTAATCAAATCAAAATCTAATTGTCTTTTTTCTATTAAGTACATAAGCAAAGTTTTACCGTTTCCCATATTAAAAGAGTTTACATCAGCACCAAAATTTATATATTCGTTAAAAATTTCTTTAGAATAACTGCTGTCAAAATTCGTAGAGACCATTACAGCATTATATATAATAGCTTCATTTAAGTTTGTAGCACCCGCATTTACCAATTCTCTTATTATATCAATATTTGATGCAGCAGTTAATGGAGATTTCTTCTCAGCACCTTCATAATTTCTATACGCATCTATATAAGCTCTTGTATTAACATTAGCACCTCTCTCTATTAAATATTTAACTACTTCTAAATTATCACCTTCGCAGGCAGAAACTAAAGCAGGGTTAATGTCTTTAGCACCGAGTTTAATAAGCTCTTCTACTATATCTAATTTTCCGCCAAGTGCCGCATATGATAATGCAATATTATAATTGCTAGCACCAGCATTCATCATTTGTTTTGCAATATCCCAATAACCTTCCGCACAGGCTACATAAAAAGAAAAATCAAAATCTTTAGCTCCGAAATCGAGAAGTTCATTAACTATATCCATATTACCAAGCTGTGCTGCATACATTAAAGGACTCATTCCATATTTTATATTGTATAAATCTAAATTTTCTCCGTCTCTTAATAAAATTTTTATTCTTTCTATGTCATTATCTCTTATAGAGTCCATAAGCTCATCATTTTGAGCAGAGAATAAAGATAAATTAAAAAATATTATCAAAAACAAAAAAATAATTATATTTTTCATCATAAAATCCAAGCTGTAAAATACCGTTTCAATTATCGGAAACAAAAAAACTATTCTTACTAAATAAAAATTTACTAAAAAACAAATAAAAATCAATAATTAGTAAACATAATACGTTAATAATTTTAAAGCCGTATTGATATTTATTATTATAAGTTTATAATTATTCACATAGGGGTAGAATTAATAATATTTAAGAGGTATAAAATTATGGAAATAAGTATACGTAATAATGCTCCTTATATAAGAAACAATAATAATATAAGAAATAACAGCAATAATATAGCTAATATTATTCAAGAAGCAAGAGAGAAAACTCCGATTAGTGAAGTAGGCGTATGCAAAACTTGTGCCTCAAGAACATATCAGGACGGTTCTAATGATATAGGAGTATCTTTCAAAACGCCAACAAGAATAGATCCTTCAAGTGCTCCTTCCCTTGTAGCTTCACATGAACAGGAACATGTTGCCAATAATCAAAGATCAGCTGAAAAAAGCGGCGGAGAGGTTATTTTTCAGAATGTAACATTAACTACTAATATATGCCCGGAATGTAAAAGAGTTTATATATCAGGAGGCGTTACCAAATCTGCTATAGCAAGAAGCAAAGGCAATAATGTAGATACATATGCTTAAAAATATTTAAAAAGTTCTATTTTTTATAATACTTCAAACTATATGATGATTATTATTTTTGCAATTAATATATAATTTTATTATAAAATTTTGAGGTGATGAAATGAATAAAAAATTTATTATTACATTAATAATTTGTGCAGCTGTATGCTTATCTATAGGTGCTTTATGATGTATTAGAGCAAAAGCATATAACTTTGTATAGTATAATTTAAATAGATCATGTCTAAATCTTCATAATATAGTATTTCCTATACTTGGTGTATTATTTATATACCTAAGTAACTATAATTTGTCAAAAACAAATTTTTTAAATTAAAAATATTTACACGGTTTCACAGTCATACCAGACTCCACTTATTTTGTGACACTGTCCGCCTAGATATGCGTGCCACAACTAAGTACGCCTCGCTCTGCGTGCCGTAGGCAGGTGTGCCACAAAGAAGCAAAAAGGCTACATTTTACTTAGTACGATTTAATAATAATTTTAATACTTGCACTTTCGCCACAGGCGTACAGCGTATGGTTCTTTTTGCGGCGGGAAAAAGAACAATAAAAAATTGACAAACTTAAAAAATATATTTTTTAGTTATTTTTTGGGCTAGTTTCATAAAATAATAAAAACATAAAAACTAATTTTTGATAACTGTATTTTTAAATTTATATTATTAAAATAGTTATAGATAAAATATTATTCAATATAAATTTAATTTAAAATGAAATTATATTGAAAACAAGATAAATTTAAATAGCAATTATATTTCAGCTGTTTTTAGAATTTAAAACTTTTTTTACATTTTATCGTCTAATATGATATAATAACTAAATGTATATTATATTATTAAAAAGATAAAAAATAAAAATTAAGAAATTTATTTATGAAAAATTTGATAGAAATAGTTGTAAAAAGACCCGTAACCATACTTATGGTAATAGTTTCAATACTTATATTAGGGCTTATTAGTTTATCTAGGCTTTCTATAGATTTTATGCCGAACATGCAGATCCCTTATATAAGCATATATACAAGCTATAGAAATTCAGGTCCTGAAGAAATAGAAAAATCTGTTACAAAATTAGTTGAAGGTGCTGCTGCAACTGTAAATAATATAAAAAATATAACTTCTACTTCAAGAGAAAATTCTTCAAATGTACTTGTAGAGTTTAATTGGGGTACTGATTTAACTGAGGCAACAGAAGATATAAGAGAGGCTTTAGAGCAGGTTACAGATTTACTTCCAGACAATGCGGATAAACCAGTGATAAGAAAATTTGATATGGATGATACATCATTAATGGAAGTTGCTGTTTACGGTATTGATGACCAGTCTACATTGTATAATATAGCAGATAATCAGATAGCTCCGCAGATAAAACAGGCTAAAGGTGTGGCACAGGCTGAAGTTATGGGAGGATTAAAAAGCCAAATAAAGATTGATGTTAATCTAAACAGATTAAAAGCATATAATATCAATATTAATGAAATAGCTTCAGCATTATCAAGAGATAATAATAATCTTGTAGGCGGTCAGGCGGATCAGGGATTTTATAAATATACTATAAGAACTATGGGTGAAATAACTAGTATTGATGATATAAAAAATACTACTATTACATTAATAAAAGACGGAGAAAATAGTTCTGTAATAAAGGTTCAGGATTTGGCAGAGGTGTATGAGGGGTATGATGATAATGTTAATATTATAAGAGTTAATGGAGAGAACTCTATATCAATAGCTGTAAGTAAAGAGTCTGGAGCTAATACTGTAGAAGTATCAAAAAATGTAATAAAGCAGCTTGAAGAGTATAATTTTCCAGACGGTATAAAATATCAGATAATGTTTAATACAGCCGACAGCATTAATGAATCTATAAGCGGAGTACTTGATGCTGCTTGGCAGGGAGGACTTTTTGCGGTTATAGTGCTTATGCTTTATATGTGGAATATAAGAACCGTATCTATAATAGCAATATCAATACCTCTTTCTATAATAGTAACTTTTACATTAATGTATTTTATGAAAATTACTTTAAATGTTATATCGCTTTCTGGTCTTGTTCTTGGAATAGGTATGATGGTAGATAATTCTATTGTTGTACTTGAGAACATATTTTATTACAGAAATAACGGATTTGGAAAATACTCTTCTGCTATAAACGGTACTTCAAAGGTGTCTCTTGCAATTTCAGCTTCCACTTTTACAACTATTGCTGTATTTCTGCCTTTTCTTTATCTTGAAGGTATGACAAGTCAAATATTTAGAGATTTATGTATAACAGTTACAATATCGATGATAGCTTCTTTATTAGTTGCTCTCTTGATAGTTCCTATGTTTGGTGCTAGACTTGTTACAAATAAGAGACTCAAATTATTAGGTAAATTAGAGATTCTAACCAATAAATACATACACAATAATATAAACAATATTTATAACAAAATACTTTCTTTTTCTATTAAAAGGAAATTAGTAGTACTTCTTCCCTCTATGATATTAGTATTTTCTGTTATAATATTCGGTTTAAAATTTATAGGTAAGGAAGGTTTTCCAAGAACAGATGAAGGTCAGTTTATGGTTCAGGTAACTATGCCTATAGGTACTAAATATGAGCAGACACAGTCTTTTGTTGCCCTAATGGAAAATGATATAAGAGAAATTATTAAAGATGATTTAACTAGAATTCAGTCAAGAATAAGAAAGGGAAGTGAGGCAAACAGTGCTAATATAAGAATACAATTAAAAGCAAAAAATGCTGGAAGAGTTGGTGATATTAATGATTATGCAGAGAGAACAAGAGAAAAACTGCAGTTATATCCAGCCAAAATAAATGTAAGATTATTAGGATCAATGTCTAGTTCTTCTGGCGGAGAGGCTATAAGAATAGAGATGCTCGGAGATGATACAGTGCAGGCTAAAGAGCTCGGAGACAGAATAGTTAGTGCTATATCAAATATAGAAGGTGTAAGAGGAGCTATGGTTGATATTGACGAATCAAACAGAGAGCTTCAGGTTTATGTTAATAGAGATATTGCTGCTAAAATGGGACTTAAAGTTAATGATGTGGCAAGAATAATAAATACCAGTTTTGCTGGAAGAACTGCAACTACAATTACTCCAGAGAATTCTGATTATACTGATATAGATGTTAATGTTCAGCTTGAAAATATTGATAAAGTTACCATAGAAGATGTAGAGAAGATAAGCATACCAGTTAAAGGAGTATTAATACCTTTATCTTCAATAGCTGATATAGTAAAAAGCTACGGTCCGAATAGAATAGAGAGAAAGGACAGAAAAAGATTTACCGTTGTAATAGCGAATACTTACGGAAGACCTTTGAATGAAATAATCGATGAAGTAAAAGAAGTCATAAAAAAAGATGTATTTGTTCCAAGCGGTATATCTATAAATTACGGAGGCGATTTTGAAGATATGAATGAAGCATTTGCTCAGCTTCTGCAAACTTTAATATTGGCATTGGTATTGGTGTATGCAATAATGGCCAGTCAGTTTGAATCTTTAATAGCTCCTTTTGTAATAGCATTTGCAATTCCTTTCGGTTTTGCAGGATCTCTAATTGCACTTATAATAACAAATACAACTTTGAGTGCATACAGTGCCATAGGCTGTATAGTGCTTATAGGTATAGTTGTCAATAACGGAATAGTTTTAATTGATTATATGAATCAGCTTATGCATGAAAACCATATTAAAGGTGATGAAGCAGCTTTGATTGCAGGGCAGAGAAGATTAAGACCTGTACTTATGACTACTTTAACTACCATACTTGGCATACTTCCTATGGCTTTAGGAATTGGAAGCGGTAATGAAATGTACAAACCTCTTGCTACAGCACTTCTTGGCGGGCTTAGTGTTTCTACATTGTTTACTTTAATAATAGTACCTACAATATATGCTGCTATAAGAAATAAAATACCTCTTAAAGATTATGACCAAAAAGACAGAGACAGTGCTAATGATTTTGCTTTAAATGATGCTGTTAATAATATGTGAAATATTTAAAGTTATTTAAATAAAATTACTTATGAACATTCTTCTATAATCATTGACGAATATCATAATTATAATATAATATCACCAATACAAAATTATAAAATTATTTCGGGAGAAAATAAAGTATGAAAAAGTTTTTATTTTTTTTAATTCTAATACTATCTCTATTAGCATCATGTTCTAAAACAGAAACTAATTCAAATACTAATCAGTCATCAGTCAATGCTTCTCCTGTTGAAAAGACAAGAGTATATGTAAATGCTGATTGGCTAAAAAGTGTTATAGACGGCAATCAGCCTCAGTCATCTAATTATGTTATTTTGGAGGCTTCTTGGGGAGATGCAAGTGCTGACTATAAAAAAGCTCATATACCAGGTGCTTTGCATATTAATACCGATTTGATAGAAGAGCCAGAGTATTGGAATGTAAGAACACCTAAAGAAATAGAACAGGTTATGAAAGATTTCGGTATATCAAAAGATACTGCTGTTATAGTATACGGCGAGCCTTCTCCTGCAGCAAGAGTCGCTGCTACTCTTCTTTGGGCTGGTGTTGATGAAGTGCATGTATTAGACGGTAATTTGAAAGCATGGACTGATATGGGTTATGCCACTTCAAGCAGCACTGAAAAAGCTAAACCTATAGATGATGTAGGAGTTACAGTTCCAGCTCACCCAGAATATATTATATCACTTCCAGAACAAATAATAGAAAAACAGAAAGACCCTAATTTCAAACTTGTAAGTATAAGAAGCTGGGACGAGTTTACTGGAAAGGTAAGCGGATACAGCTATATAGAAAGAGTAGGGGAGCCTAAAGGAGCTGTTTGGGGAAGAGACGAGTTTGATTATGTTGATGATAATGGTAAAATCATAAGTATAGATGAAGCTCAAAAAATATGGAATGAATGGGGCGTAACTAAAGATAATGAAATATCATTCTACTGCGGTACTGGCTGGAGAGCTGCTATACCATTTTTAATAGCTTATCAGGAAGGTTGGACTAATGTAACTTTATTTGACGGCGGCTGGTATGTATGGCAGATGAACCCTGAACTTCCTGTTCAATTAGGAGATCCTAGAGAAAATACTAATAATTAATTAATTTTTTAGTATAGATTATAATTAAAGCGGACATTCTTTTTGTATGCCCGCTTTTTATTTTTTAATATTCTTTTGATTTTACTATAAATAAATACAAAGATGTTTTTATAAGCTCTGCAATATAGACTATAAAAAATATTAAAGTCATATAATAGTATGCTAATAAACTTTCTCTTGAAAACATTTTTAAAAAAATAATAAAAATTATTCCTAAAATAAACAGCGAAACATTTAAAAACATCATATATTTATTATTATATATTTTCGATTTTAAAAAATAAAAAAATAGAATTGCAGCAAGTATAATTATAATTAATACTATAAAAGATACGGCATTTATTAAAAAAGGCATGTTATAAATAGTTTCAATTTTCTTATTATAATAAACAAAATGTCTCATAACGCCCATTTTCTTTTTTGATAAAAATTGTAATGCCAATGCTGATATTACAAATAAAACTTGTATTACTGTTACAGAAATGAAAGATATCTTTTTAATCATATAAATAAACCATTTAAAAAATTAATTATAATATTTAATTTTAAATTTAATATATAAATAGTCAATAGACATGCTGCAATTTTGTATATACCTAAACAATTACAATTTGTTAAAAATAAAATCATATTTTGTTTTTAAGATCTGGGGCTTTGCCCCAGACCCACAGTTCTTTTATTGATATAAAAGAACCAAAAGAACTGCATTTTTAACCCAAATTTTAGGTATTACCATACATTTAATACATATCTTTAATATGTAAAGTTCTAGTAATTTCGTTTTTCGCTCTGCGTGCCTTTGGCAGCAACTTTTTTGTGCGGCAAAAAAGTTGATAATTCTATATAATGTACATCAGTTGACAAAATGAAATAGTTCCAGTATATCATGATAAATATTAAATAATATTGAGATTAATATTTTTATTTGTATAACTGAACGGATACCCTCTTAGTTTCTTCATCAAGCCATTTTACAAAAGAATCTCTCATCTGCATCTCTCCAAGATAATTTTTTACTCTTGTTCTAATGCTTTCCATATCTTTTTCTATTCCAACTATTTTTACTATATAAAAACCCTTTCCTACAAGCTCTCTTACACTGCTTACAGTACCTACTTTATAGCCTCTTTTAGCAAGATTAAGTCCTGCATTTATCTGAGCAGGCAATGATCTTTTTCCTGCATCATAAAGAAGATTATAACCTAAATCCCCTCCATTATTTTTTGTAGCATTGTCATCACTATATTTTTTGGCAAGTTCGGAAAAATCCTGACCTCTAGCCGCCATTCCTCTTACTTGTTTTGCTAATTCTTGCTTTTCACCTTTTTCAGTAAAAGTTGTTGCTTTAAAAAATATCCAAGATAGTTTTACCAAAGTATCTACTTCAAATGCTGATTTATCTTTAGTATTATTATAAAACTCGTCAGCCTCTTCATCTGTAATTTCTGTATTATTTACTACCAAACCATTTAAGTTTTCCATAGCTATTTGCTTTTTTATAGAGTTTCTGTATTCTTCATATGATATACCCTCTGCCATTAACTGCTTAGCAAACTGATCTAATGTCATATTATATTGTTTGGCTATATTCTCAAGTCTTCTGCTTACATCATTTTCTTCTATTACATAATTATACTCTTTTAATTTTAAATACATTATTCTCTCTTCAACCAAATCTTTATAAACCATATCATCATTTATTTTCTGCCCTACAGATCTAGCCTGCAATGTTAAAAATGATTTTCTGCTGATAAAATCTTCATATGTAATAGGCATAGATCCTACTATTCCTACTATGCTGTTTACAACATCATTAAATAATAAATTGCTTTGTATAAAAATAATGGATAGTATAAAAATGATTGTTTTTTTCATTGAATATAATCCTTAAAATTTTTTTTATTGCTGCTGTGTTAGTTTAACCAATATAAGCCAAATAGTTTAGCATATAATCTTAATTATTATAATTGGCTTATAGCATTTATATATATAAACCATAATAAAAGAATATCATTAAAATGCCTTATATGCAAGTATAAATTTTTTTTACACTTTATATCATATTAATAATTATTTAAATAATATGACAGTACATTTTTAAAAGATTTTATATGATATTTTATATCGTAAATATCCCTTATACTTTTTATTTTTTGCATAACATAAAGAGGATTAAAGGATAAATTATAAAAATATTCAATATATTTAAATATTTTATCATCATCTATATCAATTTTCATTATGCTTTGCCTCATATCATAATCAAACCAATTCTTTGTGACAATAAGATTATTTTCATCACAATATCTAAATAATTTAGTTCCAGGATACGGTACAAAAATAGATGCATTCATAGAGTTTATATATCCGTTAAGCATCAAATATTTAACTATTTCAAAAGTATTTATTATATCCTCTTCATTTTCCCAAGGATATCCTAGTTTAACCATCATATCAGTAAAAAGTCCGGCCTTTTTAGCCAACTTAATAGAATTAATCATATTTTCTACACTGTTATCTGTAATACCTAGTTTTTCTATAGTTTTGGCATTGCCTGAAGGAAGATTAAAAATAATAGTTTTAAATCCAGCTTTCTTCATCATTTTATAATCCTGATATTCAAGCACTCCAAGATACATATAGCAGTCAATATAAACTTTTTTATTTAATTTTCTCTCTTTCATTGTCTCACAGAATAATGAAAGCCATTCTCCTGTAGGAAAATAAACTGTAGTATCTATTACTTCTTTTATGCCATAGCGTTTGTTTAAATACTCTATTTCATCTACTACATTTATAGGATTTCTAAGTCTTATATTATTAAAAAGAACATTAGAAGAATTGCTGTTATAATTATTATATATAGAGCCTCTTCCAGACATTATAAATGTACCAGGTGTTTTTTTAAAATGATCATTTATCTTTGAATATAATTTCCAGTTTGTAAGGTTTCTGTCTATAAATGGAAGTCTGTCTAATGACTCCTCCAAAACAAATTGACCAGTATTTTTGATATTGCCATTAGATGTTCTGTAATATATTCCTTTGTTTAATTTATCCCCATTATTAATATGATTAACCAAGTTTAAAAGAAGCATATCATAATCGCCTCCTGTAAGTATGAAATCCGTTTTAGATTTTTCCATACTCTCTTCTGGAAGTGCTGTAACATGATCTCCTGCAAGAACTATATATGTATTAGGATATTTTTCTTTTATGACGTCTATAGTATCCCATATATAGTTTATAATAGGAGTTTTTACCTCAAAGAATATCAAATCAGGCTGTATTTCCTCTATATTTTCAAACCATTCTATAGTAGTCATATTTCTTGCTATAGTATCTAAAAATACAACATTAATTCCATGATTTTTTAAAAATGTAGCTGCATATGAAGGTATTATTGGATATGAATATGTAGGATTTTTTAGCCATTGAAACTGTTTATTTAAAGATATTAATGGATATCCTATATTATATTCAAAGGGAGGATATGTTATGCATACTTTTTTTATTTCTTTCTTTTTCATAAAAATAGTTTATTTAGTCTTTTTAGAAACTTTCTTTTTTGTGCTGCTGCTTTTCTTTTTAATAATCTTGTTTTCATATACATATTTTTCTAGTTCATACTGATCATCAAAAATCACATCATACCACTCTTCATATCTTTCACATTTAGGAGGGCTATGTTTAGAGCAGATTTCATTTCTATTTTCATAGTTCTTACAAAGATATGTTTTTTTATCCAAATATCGGCACTCACTTCTTATCATATGATACCAAGTATTTTCATATATAAAAATAAAAGAATGCCTGAAATGAAGATACCATTTTAATGTGTTAAGTTCGCTTTCATTTTTAGGTTTTGATATTTCCATAACAAGGTCATGACAGCATAATGAGTTGCAGTCTGCACATAGTTTTTCACTAACTTTTTCCTGTCTATTCTTTAAAAGACTATCTGAAGGTATTACTTTCAAAATAAAATTACCCCTTTATTTAAATATATTATAAATATTATAATAATAATTGATTAAAATTCAATATATTAATCGTTAAAATAATTTTCCATAAACTCAATAAGTTTTTTCTGAGATTCTATATATTTTTTTATCTCTTCAGATGACAGACATTTAAGCATTTTTATATCCATTTTTTCTAAATCTTTCAAAATAGGTTCTGCAAAAGTTATTCCTTTCTTTGTCAAAGTGATAATTTTATTTCTTTTATCTTCTGCATTAATTTTTTTCTTTATATATCCTTTTTTTTCAAGATTGTCTAATATAGAACAAATAGTCTGTTTAGGCAATGATAATTTTTCTGTAATAGAGGTTTGCGAACATTCTTTACTATTATAAATAATAAGTAAAGTAAATAAAGTTGAATCTGTAATACCATATTGTTTAGCCCATAAATAATAAAATCTATTGGAAGTGTACCAAAAATTATACATAACTTCCATACATTTTTTTAGCTCTTCATTTTTCATGACTTTACCTGCTTTAATATAATTTTTATTTATATTAAACAATATATTTAAAATAAAACAAGTATTGTTTATTAAAAGAATATTAATTTTTGTATACTAAAAATATTAAACTTAGATTTGGAACTCAATTTAGTTTTTTTATTATAGCTCATATACTTTACAAACACTCTGCTGTATTGACCAGAAGAACAACAAAAAAATTGACAAACTTAAGAATTTTTAGTATACACCTAAACAATTACAATTTGTCAAAAAATAAATTTTTAAATTTTAGTATTTGTGGGGACTAGCCCTGCAAAGCACACAGTCGTGCCACACCCCCCCCAGTTCTTTTGGCGAAGCCTGTCACTCTGTGTGCCGTAGGCAGGTGAAAGAACTGCATTTTTAGCATAAATTTAGGTTATACTCTACATTATCTAATACATATATTTTTAATATAAAGTTCTAGTAATTGCTTTTTTCGCTCTGAGTGCCTACGAAGTCCACATGCGACCGAAGGAAGTACCGTTAGGTATGGTGTTGGCAAAACTTTGGCGAAGTCTCGGCAAAAAGGTTGATAATTCTGTGTAAAGTGCATCAGTTGACAAAATAGAATTGTTCCAGTATATGTAATATATTAAATGATATTTTAATCAAATATATATTTACCTTGAAACAATTTCGAAATTATATCCTAAAAATGTTTTCCAAGCGGGATCATTAATATCTAAAGCATTAGGTATTTTTAGAGTTTTTAGCTGAGTACTTGAAAAAAATTTACCATCAAAAGTTATATCATTAGGAGATGTACCTAAATATGTAACAACATTTAATTGAGATCCGCTTGAACCCGAAAATGCACCGCTTTTTATAACCTTAACAGAAGCTGGTATTGTTAATTCCTTTAATGCTGTAGAATACTGAAATGCATTTTTCTCTATAGTTTGAATATTATTTCCCAATGTTAATTTTTCTAATGAATAATTCAATGCAAAGGCATTTGCATTTATAGTTATAACAGAATCAGGTATTTTTACTTCTTTCAAATTATTATGAAGTCCATAAAAAGCAAAATCCTCTATAACTGTAATAGTATTTTCTGGAAATATAAAGTTAAGTACTATATTTTGAGAAGGTTTTCCAGTGAACATAGAACTATTTATAATACCATTTTGAAACTCTATATTTCTTATATCCATAGTTATATCAGATATTCCTATTTTTTCTGCCTCATCGATTACCAAACATGATAGAGAATTTTTCTGAGAATATTCTAACTTAGGCACACCTATAAATATAAGTTTATAATATCCATTATCTTTATAATATTCCTGAAGTCTATCTCTTATCTGACTGCTTATGACAGCATCCTCAAGTCCTACATCTATACCGTATTTTATTACCTCTTTATCAATAATATCAATAGGGGAATTAAAATCAGAACATGAAGTCATTAATATTAACGAGATAATTGTTGTTATAATTTTTTTAATCATATATATTCCTTACTATACTATGATATCATTAGAATATAAAAAATCAACAAAATAACTTTTACATAACAAAAAACTTTTGACTTTAATTAATAAAAGGAATAAGAAATAAAACCAAAAGTAGATATTGTAAAATTATATATTATTGTTTTTTTACAGTTGTAAAATTAGCCCCTAAAAAAGTTTTCCAAGCAGGATCTGCTTAATCTGATGCATTAGGTATTATTAAAGTAGTGAGTTTATCACATCCGTAAAATATATTTTGACCTGCAGATGCTATATCATTAGGAGTTTTTCCTAAATAAATAATTGTAGTTAAATTAATGGAGCTTACAAATGCGTAATCTCCTATTGATGTTATAGAAGCAGGTATTATCAATTCCGTTAATCCGCAATTTCCAAATGCTTCTGTTTCTATTGATTTTACTGTATCTGGTATCACTAATTCTTTTAATTTTTCAGCTACAAGAAATGAACTAGCCCATATTGTTTGTATACCGCTTTCAAATTCTAATCTTTCTAGTTGATAGCAGTATGCAAAGCCATATTCTCCTACCATTGTTATAGAATTTGGTATTGTAATTTGTTTTATATTTCCTAAATTCATAAAAGCCATGCTTTCTACAATTTTTATTTGATTATTTGGCAATATAAAATTTAAAATTATATCATCTGAAATTGTTTCACCAGAAAACATCATTTCATTTATGCTCCCATTTTTGAAATCAATATTCCGTATATCAACATCTATATTTTTTGCATTATTAATTTTCATAGCTGATTTTACTATTAAAATAGAAAGAGATTCCGAGGTGCTTTGAGTATAGTCTTTAGGCACACCTATAAATATTAATCTATATGCTCCCATCTCTTCATAATATGCTTTTAAATTTTCTTCTATCTTTTGGCTTATTACTGCATCTTCAAGACCTATATCTATGCCGTATTTTTCTATTAACTGCTCTTCTGTAGATACAGTAGGAGGTTTTACAGTACCGCCTCCAGACTGGTCATTTCCTCCTCCGCTTATAGAAGAATTACTGCTTGGCGATATAATTTCTGCTGAACATGATACAAATACTAATGCCGACAACAATATCAATAAAATCTTTTTAATCAATGTTTATCCTCAACTTATAATATAAATTAATATCATTTTATAATAATAACAAAAATTAGAAAAAATATACTTTATTTTAAAAAATAAAAAAATATAAATTATTATATTAGACTTGTTTCAAAACTAATTTTATTTATTAATTGTGGGGACTAGCCCTGCGAAGCACACAGTCGTGCCCGCTCTGCGTGCCATAGGCAAGACACCTACTCTGTGGTGACCCATACGAAGTACGCCTGCGGCGAGAAGCAGGCACAGCCCGCAGTCGCGAAGGACTGCATATTTATATACTTAAATAATAAGTTATACAACATTTAAAACATTATTTTAATAATTTATAAATTAGCAAAATTTCACATATAATCTTCTCAAGTACTTTTGAAACAAGTCTATTATAGATAGTTTTATATAATTTACTTTTGTATTATAATTAATTACATAAAATATTGCTGTATATGTTTTTGAATAAACTTTATATTTTATTTGAAAGAAAATTATGATTATTGAAAAATAAATTATGAAAATTAATAGACAATAAAAAACTTATACTGCCTTATTTAACTAAAACAGTATAAGTTCATCATATTTTTAGTATGATAATTATAATATATCTTTTATTTCTACAACTTTAACTTCATCTATAAATAGATTCATAACTACTAATTTAATGCTTTTTGTTTTATCTTCTATACTTGAAGCCTGTGCCAAATAATAATAATAATTGCATCCCTGAACTATTTGATGTCCCAAATAAAGCTCTGCCTCATAATCAAGACCTAAAACATTATGCATGCCTTTTTAAATAATTTAAGTAACTTATTAGCTTCTATAGAATCAATTATTCTTATAGGAGCTTCATCTTCTCTAGAACATATTATACTGCCGATTGGAGAAGCTGAACTTTCTAATATGGTTTCTTCTCTTCTTACAATACAAGTTTTTCCTGTTTCGTTAATATTTATTACTATTAGACTTGTTTCAAAACTACTTGACAACATTAAATATAAAATTATTTAATGTTTAAAATTATAAATATGATGTTTTACATGTTGTATAAACTATCA
>NZ_CASEGO010000071.1 GCF_949287625.1 uncultured Brachyspira sp.
CTAGTAATTGCGTTTTTTGCAACTTTTTTGTGCGGCAAAAAAGTTTATAATTCTATATAATGTACATCAGTTGACAAAATGAAATCGTTTCAGTATATATTAAAAAATTCGTTTTTCCTGCATAGTAAAAGTGTGCTAATTTAAATTAGGCTTTGGGCGGGTGTACTTTTTAAAGAGTTTGCTTATATATTTGATTAAAGTTATATTAAAAAATAAAGCTTTTAAATCTAAAATGGCGGGAGTTAAAGTTTTAAAATTTATTTTAACCCCCACCCTTTAAATTTTTTGATACTATTTGTTATTTATCAATGATTTTTTATATTTTAGCTTTAACTGTTGCTCTGGCTGCCCACCCAAGCGAAATTAAATTTGAAAAGGTGTTTATAAAAATTAATAACTGTATTATCTGTTTTCAGCTCTAAATCTGGCAGGATCTGTAAAAGGACGCCTTCCTTGAAATTTTGATAAATAAACAATGTTGCTTGCTATATTTACAAAGCCGTTATCTCCGTACTTCGTTATAGTTTCTTTTGCCTGCTTATCTTTAATCATATAATATGCTAAAGGTACATCATCTATAAATAAATGACATAATATACGGTCAAAAATATCATATGAGGATACAAGCATACTTACATTTGAAGCATTATTAATTTTTTCTATTACATAGTTTTTTACATTAGTTCCATAGTCCTGCTTTAGTTCTGGGGCGTCAACTCCTATAAATCTGTAATAATTATTTTTGTATTTTATAGTGTCGCCGTCTGAAACTTTTATCAAATCTTTATCTAAAGAAATTAAATATTTGCGGTTAATATTATTAATATCTATTTCATTAAAATCTTTATTTGTTATAGATAAAAATATCTTTACATTATTACTGTCTTTGAGTTTTAAATATTCTTCACTATTTATACTGTCTATATTTAATATAACTCTGCAGTATTTTATATTAAGAACTTTTAATTTATTAATAATGCTGTCATCAGAAGTATAAAGCATAATCTTATCTTTGAAAAGTAATGAATAAATAAAAAGCCTTAAAAAACCAATATATTTTATACTTGGAAAATGCCTGCTTATATATTTTTTATCCTGATTAGTGAGAGCATCATAAACATACACTTTATCTCTGTTTTTTATATAGTCATAGATAATAGAAGTTTTATTGTTTTCTATCATGCTTATTAAAGATTTGCTTTCGATGAATAAATCCCTTGTTTCTTTAAAGTTTAGAAATTGTATAAAAAAATAAAATATTATAATAAGATAACAAATAAAAACTATTATTATAATCTTTTCATTTTTTTTATTAAAAGTCCGCATTTAGCTTTAATATCCTCAGAAGATACTATTTCAGTGAGCATACACAAACTCATAGCCTTATGTTCTATAAGAGTATCCATGTTGTTTAACTTTATACCGCCAATACATACGAAAGGAATATCAAGATTTTTTACTACATAATCAAGATAATCAATACCAGCAGCAGCATTAGCATCAGGTTTTGTCTGCGTAGAAAATATAGGACCTATTCCTATATAGTCGCAAGAAGTATTAACAGCACTTAAAGCCTCTTTTTCATTTGTAGTAGAAAGCCCTATAATAAGGTCTTCTCCTACAACTTTTCTTACAGCCTCAATAGGCATGTCTTTCTGTCCTATATGAACACCATCAGCCTCAACTGCTAAAGCCAAATCGGCATAATCATCTATCAAAAATAATGCCTCATATTTATTTGTAAGCTCTCTAATCTCTAAGCATTCATTATATTTTTCACGCATATATTTATGAGGATTATCCTTTTCTCTGTACTGAATAATTTTTATACCCGCTTCAAGCATTGATTTAACTACTTCTATATTGCTTCGTCCGTTGGAAAAATCTTCAGCAGTAACACAGTATATAGAACTATCAAAATATTTTTGTTTTAGAAACTCTCTTTTATCTTTTTTATTTTTTATTGTCTTAAAATCTTTCATAAAACTAATCATTAATCATCTCCGATATTTAGGTATTGATTTTATTAATTGGCATGTAAATATTTTATTATAATGTATGTATTTTTTCAATAAGAATTAAATGCATAAAAAACGCCCTCGGTCTATCGGGAAAATAAACCGAGGGACTTAAACGGGATATTTTTATATAAAAATCTACGTATTGTAAACCAGTTGTCTAACTATTAATAATTTACTTACTGCCAGCCGCCGCCTGAATATAATTGAATTTTTAAAGTTTGTAACTCTTGAGGAACATTATGAGTTAAAGAAGTTATTTGAACAGTCAAAGTAGCTGTCCCATATGTAGTAGGAACGCTATCCCAATTTTGATTAGGAGTAAATGTTACATCACCTTTATATTCTGTTAAAACTCTTTTTAATTGAGTTAATATATTATTCTGACTAATTTTTTGATTATAATTACCAGAATTAACCCATAATGTATAATAAGTAGGACCAGTAACATCATCATATGAAGGACTGAGGGTACTTTGTGAAAAATCAAATGCTGCTCCGTTATCTGTAATAGGTGGTATTTCTTTTAAAGCTGTTTCTAACTGAGCCTCAGTTAAATCTTCAAAACCAGCTGTTCCGTATACCTCATCTGGTGCGACTACACTTTTAGCACAGCTCATAGTGAGTAATGATAAACTCATTAGTATAGATAAAATTAATAATAATTTTTTATTCATTTTTTATCTCCTATTTTTCCGTATTAATTAAATCTGTAAGTTAATTGACCGCCGAAATTAAGATTATTAACACTTAAAGTATTTACTTCAGCAAATAAGTCAATATCAAAATCTTCGCCTACGATGAAGCCCATACCAAAGAAACCAGCTATACCAGCTTCAGCAGTTAATTTAGTATTAACAGTTTTTCTGCTTTCATCTAACTGTTTAGGATCATCAATTTTATTAGGAACTTGAGTTGTCCAAGCAGCTGCTGCTTGAATCATCAAAGCAGTACCGGCTCTTAACTGCCACCATTCAACCGGCTGCCAAATAGTACCTATAGGAAGTTCAGCATAAGGAATGAATTTAACTTCGCTTTTATAACCTACATATCCGCTGCTTTGACTTTGTCCGCCTGATGATATTGTAGAAGTTTGATTTCCAGTATTAGTTACTACCAAACCTAAAGAAAGTTTAGGCTCCATAGCTAATCTTACCTGATCATTAGCCAAGCTCCAAGATAATGGGAAACTAGCATATATATCGCCTGCAAAACGGTCTTTACCTTCTTTGTCTTCAAATTTCATTTCAGTACCTTCAGCAGTTTGAGTACCATTGTAACCAAAATTGTTATTAACTCCGAAACCTATATTAGCACCTACAGTGATACCAGTCATAGGACCTGCTGTAATACCCAAATTAAACTCCGGATTTAAGTATAAAGATATATAATCTTCTCCATTATAAGTTACAGTATTTTCATCTACTTTATAACCAGGCTCCGTATTATATTGATAAAACTCTGTACCTTTCATTTTCATATTATTGGCATGGAAAACTATTCCTACAGGTATAGTCAATTTATGCTCGCCGAACTTTATAGAAGCAGCTATTTCATGAGTCCAAACTGCATTATTATAATATGTTTTATAATCATCGCCGTTTGCTGTTTTATTTCTATAAATTGCATAAGCAGGAGTATTTCTAGCTGTATCATCAGCATTTAATCCGAAATAATAATGCAAAGCTATAGTATCGCTTATTCTTAAAGCAGCTCTTAAAGCCACTTGAGAATCTATAGCCCATAATTTTGATGTACTAGTATTTGGATCTACGTTATAATTAGGAATATTACCGTCTTTATCTTTTGTTATATCAGCACTGTCATTGAATCTGTATCTGGCAGCAAAACCCAAATACATGCCATTAGCAAAAGGAACACCGAAAGCACCTTGTACTCCGCTGTTGAAAGATGATGCAGGAGTTATATCAGCTGTACCGCCGCCGTTCTGAGAAAAAGAACCGCCGCCTAAATATCCTGCAGAGAAGAATGCTCTTTGTAAGTCAAATATATCTTTTGATTTTACTTTATCAGAATCTGTAGAAAACTGACCTGCTGTTGCTCTTTTTACTGCTGAATTGTCTAATGTCCAAGTATCAGTGCCTTGAGCAAATACATAGGCAGAAATTAATGCATAGCCTAATAATACAAACTTTATTTTATTAAAAACTTTTAACATAAGTTATCTCCAAATATTATTTTATTAATTAAATCTGTAAGTTAATTGACCGCCGAAGTTCATATTTATGAAACTTAAAGTGCCTACTTCTGCAAACAAGTCAATATTGAAGTCTTCTCCCACTATGAAGCCCATACCGAAGAAGCCAGCTATACCAGATTCTGTGCTGTATCTAGTACCTTTATTATCATTATCTCCATTAGCATCTTTAGATTGTTCCATAGTGATATTAGCACCCAATAATAAAGCTGTACCGAATCTTAATTCATACCATTCAACAGGTCTCCATAATGTACCTATAGGAAGTTCTACATAAGGATTGATATTTAAATAATCATTTCCATTTGGATAAGTATAATTACCTATTAAAGGTGTTTGTTTATTTCCATTTCTAAATTCTTCTACTTTTCCAAAGTTATTTACATTAAAGTCTAAATTGATTTGAGGCTCCATAGCCAATGATACCTGATCATTACCCAAGCTCCATTCCATAGGGAAACTAGCCCAAACACCAACATTCATACGCAAAGCTTTTTGAGTAGTTTTATACTCATCATTTCCATCTTTACCATTTTCACCTACATTGTTATTAAGTCCTACACCAAAATTAACTCCCATATTGATACCAGTCATAGGTCCGACAGGAAGACTTAAGAAAAACTCTGGATTAAGATTTAATGCTACATAATCTGCACCAGTATACTCAGCATAATCTACATCTGTATTACCTGACTTTCCTTTATATTTAGTATTATTAGCAACTATATCAACGCTTATAGGTACAGTTAATTTATGTTCGCCGAATTTTATTGCTGCTGCTATTTCATGATTCCAATATGCATTATGAGTATATGTTTTGTAATCAGTTTGTGTGTCTTTATCAACTGTATGATTTATACTGTATAATACATTAGGATTATCTGGATTTCCAATTTTTAAATTATAGTGAAGAGCTACCATTTCATTTATTCTGAAAGCTAATATAAAGTTACCTGTAGAATTTACAGTCCATTTATTTCCATTGTATATATTTCCGTCTTTATCTGCTGTATAGTCAGCACCATCCATTAGATTATATGCTGCTGCAAAACCTAAATACATGCCTCCTGGTAAAGCCACCCCAAAAGCACCTTGAACACCATTCTTTAATCCTGCAGCTGTTGCTGTACCGTTTCCGCCTCCATTGATAGCTCCGCCTGCTGCCTGACCTAAATAGCCTGCTGAAAAGAATGATCTTTCTAGGTCGAATATGTCTTTAGCTTTTACTTTGTCAGAATCTGTAGAAAACTGACCTGCTGTTGCTCTTTTTACTGCAGAATTGTCTATAGTAAGATCAACTGCAAATGCTGATGATGAAATTATCAAAGAACCTAGTACTACGGCTAGGAACTTTGTTTTTTTGCTAACTTTCTTCATAAAGTTATCTCCTAAATCGTTTTTTTTTATATCAATATTTTTTTACAAATATTTAATATACTATTACATAGTTTGTAAAATTTCAATAATAAATTCTAATTTTTAATAAAAAATTTATAAAATATTGAATTTTTCAATATCAAAATACTTAATATATATAAGTAAAAAATAATAATAAAAATACCAAATAAATATAATTTATTCAGTATTTTTATTTTTGAAAAAAGCTTTATTTACAATAGTTTAGTATATACATAATGTGTAAAATTTCAATAATAAATTCTAACTTTTAATAAAGAATTTATAAAATATTGAATTTTCTACTAAAAAAATACAAAGTATACATATGTAAAAAATGATAATAAAAATACCAAATAAATATAAACTTATCTAGTATTTTTATTATTGAAAAAAGCTTTATTTACAATTAAATACGTAAAAAATAAATTTTTACCGAAAAAATTTAATTTTTTTTTAAAAAATTTAAATTATAACCTGTATTGTATGTACAATTCGAAAATTTAGAGATTGATTTACAAACTCATTATAATATTATGTGATTTTGTAAGTTTTTATGATTTTGTAAAGCTATAAATTGACAAAATAAAGTTATTTCTTCTAAGGCAGACTTTTACTAATATTCAGTAATTAGCACAAATGCCAAAAAACTGTGTTTATGAAAGTACTAAAAACTATAACTAAAAAATTTATAAGTATTAAAAATTTTGAAATAGTCTTATATATTCAAGCAATAAATAAAAAATATATGATTATGCATAAAAATATTATATTGCCGTATACCTAAACAAATATAGTTTGTTAAAAATTAATTTTTTAATTTTTGATATCTGCAGCAGTTCTTTTATAAAGCCTGAAGTAACTCTATGACAAAGACTATGTATTTATGTACTGAAATAATAAACAAAATATGAAACATTATTTTTATAATTAGACTTGTTTCAAAACTAAATTTATTAATACTTAGTTTTTTTATTTAGTATTTTTTTAGTTATAGTTGGGGCTTTGCTGCGAAGCACACAGTCGTGCCAAACCCCACTTCTTTTGTGACGCTGTACGCCTCGCTCTGCGTGCCGTAGGCAGGTGCGGCACAAAGAAGCAAAAAGACTGCATATTTATATACTAAAATGCTAATTTACACAATATGTAAAACATTATATTTGTAGTTTTAAAATTAAATAATTTTCATAATTAACTTTGTCAAGTAGTTTTGAAACAAGTCTATTGATAAATTACAAAAATTTAATACATAACCTTGTAAAGTATTTCTAAAACAAATAATAAAGCGGTGATTCTTCTTTTACAAAAGGCTTTAACTCATCAAAACTAAAACTTATCTCCGTTATTCCAGTAGAATACGGAGCTATGTCATAAGCCTGCCATACAAAATTAATTGAATTAGGAAGTATCCTAAATGTTGAACTTTCTAATGTTATAGCATTAAAATCAAAATAATCCTCTTTAGTGCTTCCTGTTTTTAATATTTTTTCTCTCATTAATGATATTAAATTAGGATTATTAAAATCACTTATTAAATCTCTTATAGTAATAAGATTAGAATTCTCCAAAGAAAAAACTTCCTGAATATTTGCTGTATTTCCATGAGCTCCGCCTGTGTACATAGATGAATAATTATCAAGTGCTATTACTCTGCTGTCTATATAGCCTACATTAACAGTATTATCTATTTCATAAGTTATATTGCTTGAACCTACATATAATAAAGCTTTCCATTCATTATAATAATTATCACATTCTTCTTCTATGTACATTATAGAATTATCAATATTTGATGTTTCATCTTCATTATTTTTAATAAATGAAAATGAAGTTCTATGATATGAAAATATGGAATTGCTGATACTGTCATTTTTATAATAATCTATAATATTAGCATAATATACAGGCAGATTTCTATTAAGAGAAAACTCCATATCCTTAACTTCATTACTTTCATCATACCTTATTTCTGCATTAAAAGATATATCATCAGTCAATACTCCATTTATATTCGCATGCATATTATTATTTTCATCTACTTCCTGCATGTTTAATTTATTATTATTAATACTTCCAGTAATTAATGCCTTTTTATTTTTGGTATAATAATATCCGCTTATGCTGTTTTTCTTACTATTAATATACAAATACATAGAAGCCTTTTCTCCTGATATATTCCCGCTAAGCATATAGAACTTTGATTCTTCTATAGAAGATCCGATTTTATTATCAGCATTATTATTATATGAAGATTCATTTTTACCACATGAAACTATAATTATTATTAATAAGAAAATATATACAAACCTTTTTAACATAAAAAATCCCTTCTATTTTTTACTATAACTTTAAATATATAAATAATAGGCAAATAATCAATAAAGTTATTAAAATTATTATAAATAATTGACTTTTTATAAGATTAATAATATCATTAAAAAATATAAATTTCTTCTAAAAAAAGAGGCTAAAATGGATAAAGAAAGAATAGAAAATGTAGAGCTAATACTATCGCACCCAGATAATTTGAATATAAAATGGACAGGTCAGAGCGATTTGGTAAGACAGATAATGGCTGCTTGGCATGTAATATCAGAAGATGATATACCTCTAAACCCTAGAATAGTGGGAAAACCTGGTGCTGGAAAAACTACACTTTCATACTATGCCGCTAAAGAGCTTCTAAAAAGAGATGTTTATATATTTCAATGTACAGTTGATACAAGACCGGAAGATTTGATAGTAATACCTGTAATATCTGAAAACAATAAAATTAATTATCATGCATCAAGTTTGGTAACAGCGATGATTAAAGGAGGAGTTGCCATACTAGATGAAGGAAACAGAATGAGCGAAAAAACTTGGGCTTCTCTTGCACCGCTTCTTGATGACAGAAGATATGTAGAAAGCGTAATAGCTGGTATAAAAATAAAAGCTCACCCTGATTTTAGAATAATAGTTACTATGAATGATGACGCAAGTACATTTGAACTTCCAGAATATATACATTCGCGTCTTCAGCCTACTATAGAACTTCCTTTCCCTGATGTTAAAGAAGAATATGATATACTAAGAATGAATCTTCCTTTTGCTGATGATGAAATATTAAAAATCACAGTAGGATTTCTTCAAAAGTCGCATATACATAATGCTTCTTTCTCTGTAAGAGATGGTATTAATATGGCTAGATATGCTATGAAACTATATAAAAGTAATATTGCCTCAAGCAGAGATACAGCATTTTTAATAGCTTTAAAATCTGTACTTGGTACTGAAGGTCTTAGAATACTCAGTCTTAATATAGATGATGAGAATAATGCAAGCACCAGATAATATTTTATTATTATATACTGGAACGATTTCATTTTGTCAACTGATGTACATTATATAGAATTATCAACTTTTTTGCCGCACACGCTCTGCGGGATTCGCAGGGCAAAGCCACCACAAACAATAAATTTTAAAAACTAACTTTTGACAAACCATATCTGTTTAGGTATATACTAAAGTATACTTAAAAAACTTATATAATAATTATTTGATAAAATGAAAATAAAAAATATTATTTAAATAATACTAGTATCTTGTTATGATTAATTTCTATATAAAACATTGTCTCTTTTAATTTAAAGAATTATATATGTAATTTTGTAAGAAATATATTATACCAATTTATAACAAAGAAAAAATGTAAAATTTTAGTAAAAAAAGAGTAAATTTAATTGACATTATTTAATAAATATACTATAATTATAATGTAAAGATAATTTACTAGCAAACAACATGTCTTTACAAATGAAACAATTAATAAAGGGGATAGTTTATGACTACAATAAAAAAATCATTATCAATACTTTTTGTTTTAGCAATATGTACAGGTTCATTATTTGCTCAGTATAATGGATACTATGATAATCAGCAGGGAGGTCAAGGAGGATATCAGGATCCTTACGGACAGCAAGGAGGTCAGGGAGGATATCAAGATCCTTATGGTCAGCCTCAAGTACAGCCAGACCCTCAAAATAATTATCAAGACCCTTATGCACAGCAAGGAGGTCAAAATAACGCACAATATGGATACGGTGTTCAATTATCATCTATACCTCAAAATGCTCAGAACTTTATAAAACAGCATTTTGCTAATGTAAAAGTAACTTTTATAGAAAGAGATTGGGACGATATTGAAGTATATTTAGAAAACGGAACACAAATAGATTTCTTCCCTAACGGTGATTGGAAAGAAGTAAAATGTTACGGAAATATGCCTGCTACTATACTTCCAGCTAATGTTATGAATACAATAAAAAGAACTTATCCTAATGCTGCCATCATAAAAATAGAAAAACAATTCACTACATTTGAAATAAAATTAAATAATATGATGGAATTATATATAGATAGTAACGGACAGTTATTAGGTCAGAAATGGGACGATTAATTTAATATTTTCATAAAAATAATTTAATTAAAAAGGAGAAAAATATGAAAAAAATACTTTGTTTATTAGCAGCTTTAACAGTTTTAAGTACTTCAGCTTTATTTGCTGATTGGTATGTACCTCTCAATCAGGTTCCTCAAGCAGTACTTGCTACAGCTAGAAGAACATATCCTCAGGCTCAAATTTGGGCAGTAGAAATGGAACACTATAATGTGTATAAAGTAAAAATGAATAATATGATGGAATTGTACATTGATAAATCAGGACAGCTTTTAGGTCAGGAATGGGACGATTAATTAGAAATATAAAACATTAAAGATAAAAGAACAGAGGATAATATATTTAATCCTCTGTTCTTTTTTTATTTAGGTAAGTAGTAGAAATTTATAAATTATTTTATTCAATTTTTTCCTAAGTCTGCTATAAATAATTGTACTTGTCATGTTTCGATACTGACTCAAATAACTAAAAAATATGTTTTTGATAAATTATAGTCATTTAGATTATGATAAAGTTTTTATTTGATTTTTTTTGTTTTTTGTATAATCTATATATTAGATGTTATTTATCAAAAATAAAATATAGGAGTTCTTTATGATTTACACTGTAACACTCAATCCTGCTGTGGATTACTATATGGATATGAATAAATTAGAAGAAGGAGAATTAAACAAAGTAAATAATTCGTATACTTTGGCAGGAGGAAAGGGAATAAATGTTTCTAAAGTGTTAAAAAATTTCGGAATTGAATCTATGGCTTTAGGCTTTTGCGGCGGATTTACTGGAGAATATATAAGGACAGATTTAAATAAATATGGAATTAAAGATAATTTTATTTTACTTGAAGAAGATACTAGAATAAATGTAAAAATAAAAACCGAAAAAAAAGAAACTGAAATAATGGGAAAATCTCCTAAAATACTTCAGCAAAATATAGATGCATTACTTTCTATTATTGATAGTATAGAAGATAATGATATATTGGTTCTCTCTGGAAGTGTGCCTAGTTCTGTAAAAGAAGATATTTATAAAGATATTATAAACAAAACGAAATCAAAAAATAATGTTAGAGTAATAGTAGATTCTAGAGATAATGCTTTTAAAATAGCTGTAAAAGAAAATGTTTTTCTTACTAAACCTAATAAAAAAGAATTATCAGAGTATTTTGGAAAGGATATACGTTCTGTCTATGATATAATTGTTTATGCACAGCAATTAGTAAAAGATGGAAGTGAAAATGTTATAGTATCCTTAGGAAAGGAAGGCTCTATTATAGTTAATAAAGATGAGGCATATATAGGAAATGCTCCTGAGGGTGAGCTTGTAAGTTCTGTTGGGGCTGGTGATGCTATGGTAGCAGGCATTGTATATGGAATAAGTCAAAATTTAAATATAATTGATTCTTATAAATACGCTATAGCTTCAGGAACTGCAACTGCTTTTAGTGAAGGGCTTACTACATTTGAAAGTATGAATAATTTGCTGGATAAAGTAGAAGTGAAAAAGATTAATTTGAAATAAAAACTTAAATTTATTTTTTAGAGCAGAAAGTTAAATGCAGGTCTTCTGCTCTTTTTATTTTAATATGTAAACTATTAATATCGTTATGTAAACTAAAAATGTAAAAAAAAATTATATTATCTATATTTCTTATTGATTTAATAATAAAACAATCTTAATATATATTAAGATTGTAAAGGCGGAGTGATAATATGATAAAAAAAATTATAATAGCTTCTGTAATGTTTATTAACTCTTTTATACTATACGGAGAGTATTATGGTATAAATGAGTGGTATTTAATTGAAAAAACAGACCCTATAACAGATGATAAAGAAATATCTATTTTTATTAAAAAGAAAGAAGAAAACAGTTTAAATTTCAATACTTTGATGATAAAAATCGATAAAAACTCCATTAATATAAACTTATATACTCCTTCTATTATATTTAAAGAGAGATTTAATGATAAAGATAAAATAACCCTTATATATCGTTTGGATAAAAATGAACCTAGGACAAATACAGTAAATAAATATGGAGAAACAGAATTTTATTCATTATCTGCCAATCGGGAAGCATCTTCTGAGAAGAGTATAATACTTTTAAAAGAGTTGTTATCGCATAATGTTTTGGCTGTAAGGGCTTTTGAAAATATTGATAATGCAAGGCACACATATACTTATGTTTATGATTTAAATAGATTAAAAGAACTTATTTTGACTGCGAATTTTGATGATACTATATTAGAAAATTCAGAAATAGAATCAATTATAGTAAATCAGCAGGATAATTCATCAGAAGAAAAAATTGACGAGAATAATTCTTCTGAAGCTAAAGACGATCCTAAAAAAACAGATAAAACTAATCATAAAGAAAATATTTATTTGATAGATGATATTAAATATGATGTAATATAAAACTTTATTTATTGTTTTTATAAATTGTCCTTATAAAAAAAGCCCTTTAAGAAATAGATTTTCCTAAAGGGCTTTAATTATTTGCTTTATTAAAAATATAGTTGTTATCTTAAATTAACGGCATTGCGGTATAAGAAATTTTTTCTGTCATTAGCATATTTAGCTTTAGAAGAAGTGGGATATTCAGCTAAATACTGATTATAAGTTTGATATGCTTTATCAAAATTTCTTGTATTATTATCGCCTTTTTCATATACTTCAGCTAAAAGAAGTATAGCATCTCCGCGTCTTGCAAACTTATTATTTCCTTCTAAAGATTTCTCTAATATAGGAGCAGCATCAGATATTCTTCCTAATGTTTTTAAGCTGTCAGCAATTTCATAAGCAGCATTTCCATACATAGAAGTAGAAGAATATTTATTCATAACATCATTAAAATAAGCGATAGCTTCATCAAGTTTATTTTCTGATTTTTTTACAACACCCATAGAATAAAGAGCTGCTGCTTTTTCATTATTATCTGCATTTTCTAAAGAAGATGCCTGTTTATACATATCAAAAGCATTATTATAGTCTTTATTTTGATTATAAATATCTCCTATTCTAAAATAGCTGTAAACAGAATATTTTGATTTAGGATACTGACTGATTACATTACTATAAGTATTAACAGCATTAGTATAATCTTTGATGTTTTTTAAATCTTCTGCAGATTTAAATAAAGCTATAGTTTCAGGATTAGATTCAACAGGTGCTTTAGCCTGAGTATTTTCTTTCATAACAGAAGGTTTTTTTGTAACTGATGACTGCTGATTAGTAGAAGCTGTATTGTTTTGATTAGTAGAAGTAGTATTAGCTTCATTAGTCATAGTTGTATTAGTAGATACAGTATTAGTAGACATTGTATCATTAGTCATAACTGCGTTAGTAGATACAGTGTTAGCAGATACTTCATTAGTCATAGTTTCATTATCTGGTTCTAATACAGCATTAGTTTCCATAGATGCCATTCCCTGACTATTAGTTACATTTATAGTATAGAAATATTTTCTGATTATATTTTCTTCATTATCTACTTGGAAATCTAATTTTCCTATTCCAGCAGTTAAAGTTCTGAATGTTAAAAAAGCATTAGTTTTATCTCTTGTAAATCTTACAAAATCCAAATTAGTAGAGTAGCTTGTTATACGTATATATCTGTCGAAGTTAGTAGCATTTAGTTTGATAGAAAATAGAGTATTTTCTGATAAATCTACAGTTTTTACTAGGTCTTTTTCTAAAGGTCCGCCTTTAATACGGGCTGCTGTTTCATTAGTTACTACTTTATCATCTGGCTGTACAGTGATTGTTTCCTGAGCAAATGCTGCTTGGAAAATAGTAAACATAAGTAACATACTAGAACATAAAAAAACACGCATAATTATCTCCTAAAAGTTAGTATTATTTTTTTCGGCTTTCTGTGTAATTCCTTGAGTATTTAAGCTCATCGAAATCCAAGTTATTTTTTGTAGAAAGCATTTCCCCTTTTAAAATTTTTTCTTCGTCTTCTTTAATAATATTAATAGCCTTAGAATTCTCCTCTTCTGGTGTTAATGGTATAACTTTAGGTTTAGTACAGGAGCCTATTAATATCCCTAATAGTATAGTTAATAATAACCAAACAAAAATAATGGCGAAAAATAAAATTTTCTTCGTTTTATAAAAATCTTTTACCTTTTCGAGCATAAGATTAATACCTCTATTAAATTATAGAATATAGCTGAAAATTTGCAATAAATTTCATCAAATTTCAGCTTGTAAAATAGAATTTATTAAAATTTCTTAAAAATATTATAAATTTCGTACCATTTTTATTAATTTTTAGTAAAAAAATCATTTTCAAGTATACAATATAAAAATATACTGTTTTTTTTAAATTATGTATCTATGAACTAAAATATTTTTTATTTTTCTTGCGTATTTGTGAAAAATTTAATATTATATTTGCCATGAAACATAATTTAAAATCCGATTTGGATAAACTTAAATACAGAGGTCTTCCATTAGAAGAAGATGTTGTTTTGCTTAAAAACAAATCATTAGAAGAACTTATATATTGTTTAAATGATAATGATGCATCAATAAGAACATCAGCCGCTGTAAATTTAAAACCTTATACTGATAAGGCAGCAGATTATTTATTGCTATGTTTATCTGAAGAGGATAGTTTGTATACTAAAATAGCCATATGCGAGACTCTTGAAGCTGGAAATATTGATACGGCTAGAAAGATGGCTGAATATCTTGGAAAAATAGGAGATAATCAGTATAAAAAATTACCTAAAAAAGTATCATTAAAAAAATCATATCCTCTGCCTAGAGATATAATAGCTAGAACTTTAGCAAAAATGAATACTGATATTTTACCTGCATTAATAGAAGTTTTACAAAGTGATGATTTGATAAAGATTTATGAGGCAGCAGATTCTTTCGGATATATGTGTTTTTATAATGAAACTTTACAAAATGAAAAAAATCTTAAATATATAATTAATTTAATAAATAAATATAAAGATGATAAACTTCTTGTATGGAAATCTTTAACTTGTTTATCAGCATTTAATTTTTTAAAAAGCAGAGATATATTAAATAGTTTTATAAATAAATATAGTAATGAAGATATTTTATTTTTGGAAGCTAAGAGGTCTTTGAATATTTTAGATAAAAGACAGCTTTATAATAAAAATTAAATAAAATAAAAACACTTGATAGATTAAGAATTTCAATGTATTATCCTATATTAAAAAATTACATTAATTATAGATTATAGGTTATTATAAAAAATAAATTTAAAAA
>NZ_CASEGO010000072.1 GCF_949287625.1 uncultured Brachyspira sp.
ATTGTTATATTAATAGTTTACATTTTGCAATATTATAATATAATTATTATTATTAATAATATTGTTAATTAAATTAGTGATATTATTTTTTTTGTTTAGATTAGGAAGCTAATGTATGAAAAATAGTTCAAATAAAAATAATGCCAGAGTAAAAAAAACAAAAAAAATACTTGAAGATTCACTAGGTCTTTTATTAGAAGAAAAACCTTTTGAAGATATTAGAGTAATTGATATTTGTGCAAAAGCTAATATGCACAGAAGTACTTTTTACACTTATTATAATGATAAATATGAACTATTAAAATCAAAATTAGATGAATATGAAGCCAAGTTTTTGGAAGACCTAAATAGATACAAAATAGAAAATAAATTAAAAGATGAACATGTTGATATAATGGAGAAAATACTTCAATATTTTTATCTAAATAGAAAGTATTTAAAAATAATATTTCAAAATAATAAAGACGGAAGCATTACTAAAATATTGAGAGAATATTTAGCCTCTTATGTAATTGAGGGTATAAAGGATTTCAAAACAATAAGACCAGATAAGGAAAATGTTGTAAGAATAATGGGCAGTTTTTATTCAGGAGCTTTTATATCAGTTCTTACCGATTGGATTTTAAATGACTGTTTTATATCAGTAGAGGATTTGGCTGTATATATTTCTGATATTATTATGCAGAGAGTGTTCTCTGAATAAGACAGCAATTTAGTATATAATCTATAATATTTAAATAAATTCTCATTTGTAAAATAAAAATCTTATTTACTGTCTAATATAAATAATTATTCAAAATATATTATGAAAAGGTATACGTTTGTCGATAATATAAAAAATAAAATAAATTTTTTACTTTTATATAATTAATTTGATTTATTTATATATAAAGAACAGGAGATATTTATATTATGAAGAAAATAATTATCTTGATATCATTGTTTACGCTTTGTTTTAATTTGTTAAATGCACAAAATATAACTAAAGAGAGTGATTATTCAAAGAATTGGGCTAATTTTATATTTAGAAAAACAATAGATATGAAAGGTGCTTTATATGAAGGAAGACCTGGAGGTGATTTAGAGCTGGTATCTGGAAAATCGCCTATGTTTTTGATAAAAATGTATAAGTTTATGGGAGCAAGATCTGATACACATGCGTACTATACTCATCAGGTTCCTATATCTATGTTTTATGATAATGCTCCAGCTTTAGGCGTTAATCTTGTAGAAGGTTATTCTATAGAGGGCGGCAAAATAATGAGATATTCAAAATATATAAGAAGTTATCAGGGAAAATTGGATTCTTGGAAAAAGTCTAATTCTACTTACACCAATGAAAGATGGGTTGCCAATTCTGATGCAGATTGGGGATCATATCCAGTACCTCAGCCTGAAGATGTTAACTGGGCAGATGGAGAATATGCTGGAGAATTGTATTAAATAAATATTATAATTCAGTATGTTTTTTATTATATTAGTTATATTATTAGTTCTTATAGTTTTATTTTTTATTAATCATAAAAGCGTAATATCTTATGATAATGCTTGGGTTAGATTAGTTCAGAATAAAACAGTTAAAGATGCTGATAAGAGCTATTTATTTAAAGAAGATGCTGGATTAATTATAGGTGGCAAAAAAAAATTAAATTTTGTAAAAGCAAAATATGATAATATGGCCGTTTACAGTAATACTGATTATTTAAATAAATTTATGTTGGTTTTTTCTGGCTATCCTTCTGTAAAAGTAACTTTTATGGAAGGATATATTGTTGAAAATAATAAATTATATTATACATATGCTTATAAATCATCGTATTATACTAAACTTAATAACTGGATGAAAATTAACGGAGTTTTTCAGTCTAAAGAAGTATGGGTGGCTAAGAAAAATATAAAGTGGGCAGCATTTCCTTATCCTACTGCCTCTGATATTAATTGGGAAAAAAAGGCTATGATAGGAAGTTTATCTTAAAATATATTAATTTCCTTAAATACCATAAGTCTGAAACAAAAATTATTAGCGTATTAAAAGTATAATTATTATGTATTCCTATAAATGTATGAGAAGTTAGCATATAATTTTTTTAATTTTAAAAATCCATATTACAATATTGCTTTATATCTTGTTATTATAATTTATATTGAATAAAATTTTTTATTTGTTATATTTAAAATAAATTTACAAAAAGGAGAAATTATGAGTTTAAATATAGATGATAAAGGCAAAGTAAAAGTTGTTAGTTTGGTTGGAAAATTAGATGTTAATTTATCTGTATCTATAGAAGCAGAGTTAGAGCAGTTAGTTGAATCTGGAAGTCATTTTCTAATCTTGGAACTATCAGGAATTGAATATTTAAGTTCAAGCGGTATCAGAGTATTCATTTCTATAATGAGAAAAATTAAAGATAAAAATGGAAGATTAGTATTAGCTTGTGTGCCTGATATTATTAAAAAAATATTAAAAACAGTTGAATTGGAAGATTTGTTTGAAGTTTATGAGTCAGTAGATGATGCAGTAGCTTCATTCTAATTTTTTTACATTGATTTTTATTTGTATTTTTTGTATAATGCTTGTATAAGTTGTATAATTAATTTTATACTGCTATTAAATATATAGAGTAGAAACATTTTATGAAGTTAAAGTATTATATAAAATTAAAATTACTAATATTATTTTCTTTTATACTATTTGCCTGTGCATCCAGTCAGAAGAATTCTGATTCTGTATTCAGCAGCAGACCTTTTTTAAGAGAATACAAAAGATATTCTCTTACTTCAGGGGAAGTAAATCCAGCTTTAGATGCTGTAATAGACAGAGAGGGTACTTGGGTATATTATGCAAGGGAAAATGCAGGAAATACAGATATTTTTGCTATAGATTCATATACCTTAGAAACATTTAGATTAACTAGAAGTCCAGGTATAGATACTTCTGTTTCTGTTGATGATAAATCAAAATATGTAGTATTTTCTTCTACAAGAGACGATGCTTTTGGTGATATATATGCTTATAAACTAGTTAATCTTGTTGGTATAAGAACTTCAAAAAATAATTTAGAAAATTTAGAACAAAATATTATAAGACTTACAGATTATAAAGGCTATGATGTTGATCCTGTGATATCTCATAGAGGAAATATGATAGCTTTTGTATCTGACAGAGACGCTGGTATTAAAAAACTCTTTACTATGAAAAATAATGGTAAAGATGTAAGAAAATTATCAGATATAGAAGCCAGTTCTCCTGCTTTTTCTTTTGATGATACTAAAATAGCATTTATAACTTCAAAAATAGGTGAACCTTATTCTCAATTAGCTATATATAATTTTACTCCAAGTACTAATGATCAAACTAATTTAACAATTCTTACTTCTACAAAAACATTTAAATTTAACCCTACATTTTATAATGATGATACTATAATTTTCTTTGAAATAGAAAAAGATTCTGACAGAGACGGAAATTTAACATATTATGATAAAAGACGTTTGATGTCATATTCTCTTACAACACATCAGTCATATGTATTATCTGAAGATACTCAATTAACAACTTTTAATGTTGCTTATCCTTCTGCTTTGGTAGGTACTTATGTTGTAAGCGAAGACGGAACAAGTATAGTAACAATGGGATCTACAAAAGAGTATTTTATAAAAGATGATAATTCTCAGACTATGTATGAGAGCTTTGTTGAGCTTCCTTATGATAGAAAAGTTGATGCTATAGATAGATTTTCTGAATATTTTCCTTTCGAAGATGATGCGGGAAATGTTGCCAAAGCATATTTTAATATAATGATATCATCATATACAAATAATAATATAAATGAATACAATAAAGCCAAAAATACGCTTACACAGGAATATTCTAATACATTTGTAGGATTTTTAACTTCAAGGATATATACAAATTTTTATACCAATGAAAATATATTCAATTTAGATTTTTATACTAATGATTTTTTTGCAACAAATAAGAATTTTAAAAATTTAGATATTACTAATTTGCTTGGCTGGGCTGGCTATATATCAGCTAATGAGAAATATAAAAATAACAATTCTGATAAAGATACATGGCTTATATTAGATAACTTAATAAATTTGAATATAAGTAAAGATTTATATATGTTAGCAGCAAAATTATATGCACATTCTGTTGAAGATAACGGTTATAAATATCCTGAAGATGAAGATATGTATAATGTTCCTTATAAAAGAAAAGATTTATTATTTTCAGACAGATTAGATATTGCTAAAAGTTTTATAAGAGATACAAAGATATCTTATAATATTATAATAGATAATGCCCACCCTTATGCCCCTTTATCAGCTGCTGCTAGGCTTATATATTTAGACGGACTTATACTCTCAAGAAATTATGAAGAAGCTACCAATTTATTTGTACCTTATACAGAGTCTAAAAATGATATAATGCTTGCTTTGGGATATTATGGAAATGCAAAGGTGCTTTTAGCTCAAAACGATGATGGAGCTTATGCCTTATTAAAAAATGCTTTAACTTCCGGCGGTAAAAACTTTGAATCAACCTATGAGGCAGAAGATTGTAAAAGTAAATTAGCAAGTTATTATAAATCATTAGCAGATGATGCTTATAATCAGGGCAGATATGCTGCAGCTTATGACAATTACAATGAAGTATTAAAATATTCGCCTAATGATACAACTGCATCAGCCAGAGTAATAGAGAGCGGACTTAGAGCTTACAGTACTATAGATTCTCTTGAAAGAACTATTTATGAAAGAGAGAGAACTATTTTAAGTACAAGATATTCTGACCATGAGGCACATGCTGAGCTTGCCAATGCATATTATTATTTGGCAAATAGATATTATGGTATGGCTTTATCAAAACAGTACAGCAAAGAACGTTATGTTGTAAGTGATAAAAAACGTGAAGACGGATTTTATTTGTATTTAAATAAATCTTTTGAGGCAATAGTTGATAAAGCAGTTTCATATATTGACTTTGCAATATTTTTATATCCAGATGAAGAGGATTATTATATAAAAAAAGCTGAGATGTTAACATTTGCTCAGGCTTTGAAAATGCAGGTTCTTCAGGATACTAAAACTTATAAAAGTGTAATAGAGTTAGTACCTGCTTATAAAGATAATACGATTACAAATGATGTATATATGGGTTATAATTTGCTTGCATTTCAAACTGCTGATTTAGATTCTGAAATCATAGATGCCTTAATAATGGCTAAAAGCAAGGTAAAAACTAAACCTAATATTGTTTCTATAATGCTTGCCAATTCATATTTGATAAACGGAAGATATTCTGATGCTGTTAATGAATATAAAGAGGCCGAAAGTCTGCTTAATCAGGTAGGAACTGATAAGAGCAGGGCTTGGTATCATTTCTTTTATGGTTATTCTCTTTGGATGAATAATGATATAAAAGGTGCATACAGAGAATATGATACTGCACGCAAATTATTTGAAAAACTCGGTGATAAAGAGAGTATATACAAAATAGTAGGGTACACTTCTGTAGCTGCTATTGAACAGGAAGATTATGAAAAAGCTATAGAATCATTGCTTGAAAGAGATAAACTTACAGAAAATGATGTTAATAAAAATGAACTTAATCAGCTTTTACTTGCTGCATGTTATTTAAAATTAGAAGATTATAATAATGCTTTATCATACTGTGATAGTGTAAAAGCACAGATTGATAGTTTGGATTCTTCAGTTTACACTCCAAATTATGTAAGTATAACATTATACGGAGCTAATATTAATATAGTAAATTTAGGTCTTGCATCTTTCGGAGGATATATACCTGGAGAGCCATTGAATGTTGATAAACAGCAGATGCTTTACTCTATATATCAGGAACTTTATGAAAAGATGGGTAGGTATTCTGAGGCTAGAGAGGCTTTATCATCTTATAGAAATTATGTTATAAAGGATAAGCCTAAAGAATCTATACAGCCTCTTATGCTTGCAGCATATTTCAATAATGAAGGATATCTTTATTACAGACAAGGGGATCAGTCAAACTCTATAATGTCATTTAAAAGTTCTATAAAGGAATATCAAAAGACATTAGACCCTAAAACTCTTGAAAATAATCCTAGTCTTCAGTATCAGAATGCTGAAAATGATGCTAAAAACTATTTAAGTTTATCCTCTTTATATTTAAGATATTTATCAGAAAATGATTTAACTTCTATCAAAAAAGAATTTTTTATAGAATTATTTAATACTACAAAAACTCTTAAAGTATTATCTACTAATAATGCAGTTAGCACCAAAGACAGATTATTATTATATTCTCATATAGCTGCATTCCAATATATAATGGCATTCAAACTTACAGCAGATAACAGCATAGAATATAAAAGAACAAACAATGATGACCCTACAGATATGACGGATTATGATATAAATGTTCAAAGACTTACAATGCTTAAAGATGCCATTGACAGATATAAATATATTCTTTCTTCTAATTCTAATTTCCCAGTAGATTTAAAAACTGAAATAATTGTAAGATATAATTTGGCTAAGGCTTATGAACTTGCAGGCTATATTGAAGAGGCGGCAAGGGAGTATATGTCAGCATTTTCAAAGGCTCAGGCTTCAGCTTTTGCTGTTGAGGAGATTGCTATACTTACTACTTTAATTGATTTCAGCAGTAAATATAGAAACAGATATCCAGACAGTCTTGATTATCCTGTACAGTATGTATTTAGAATACTTCAGAGAATAAGCGAAAGCGTATTTATGATAACATTTGTAGAAGATAATAACTTTATATTAAGACAGGCAAAACGTAAAGTTATAGAGTTCTTAGAAGATAAATATCCAGATGCCAGTCTTAATATACTTGCTATGTTTGATGCTATTGATATGCGAAGGAAATTTTTGGATAGAAGATTATATACATTAGGTGAAAATAATTATTATCTTAGAGAATATTATAAACTTTATGAGAATGCTCTTTATGCTTATCAAAGATATTTAGACGCTGTTGCTACTCCTTATGACAGTAAAACAGAAGCTGCTGCACTTAAAGAAATTGCTAATTATGAAAAAGAAGCTATAAAAAGATTTTCTAATACCCCAATAGAGCCTATTGTTATATGCGATGTTAAGCCTGCAGATATAGATAAATCTATGCGTAAAGATGAAACTTTAATATGGGATACATTCTTCGGATATAGATTTGTAAGAGAAAATGGAAAAACTTCATTCTATCTTCAAAGTAATGCTATGCCTAAAACTAAAAACTATGTTACTCATATAGGTTTTAGACCAATTGTTATAAGCAATAAGAATATATTTGTAAGGGAATTGTATGATTCTACAGAATATATGCTTCCTGCAAAAACTGCTTATATAGATACTAAATTAATCTCATTCTACAGAACTACTAGAAGTGCTGAAAGAGAAATAAACAGCAGTATGAGCATGATGAGTAATACCAACTCTACTAATAGTGCCTACAGTTATAATATTAAAGAAATGAACAATTATGAATATAGAAGAAATACTCTTGCTATGAATGTTGCTTATAATAATACTGAAACTAATTTATCAGAAACAAATTATAATACTACAAATAATACATCTTCTACAAACAGACGAAGAAGAGGAAACTTTAGATTTATAGAATTAAAAGATATTGTTACTAATTCTTATGTTCCTTTGATTGTAGATATAACAGGTGCTAATGCATCAGATATATCTAATGTTATGAGTAAAAATCTATACATAGTTTACAGCGATAAAGAAACTTTTGATAAAAACAGAAGAGTATTGAGAAATATTAATAATATAGCATTAGTAGTAGGCAACAGCGGAAGAGATTCAAGGATAATGTTCTATACTAATTACTTCAGAAAATTATCAACTAATTCTTTAGAAACTGCTATGAAAGGCTATGATAATAATTTATTTACTGTATACGGAAAACCTGATTATAGTATGACTTCATTATCAAATGCTGCATATAATTTTAAAACAAGACTTTATACTTCATATGCCAATACTGAAAATCCTAGTGTTTCTATGATGTCTAATGTTATTGCCTATTCTCAAAGCGATGATGAGAAAATGTTTAATTATGCGACTATTGTTGAAGACAGATATGCGGCAAAAGACACTAATACGGCTTATTTATTTTCAGAAGAAGGATATAAATTCTTTGCCTCTTCATACAGCAATATAAGTGATTCTAATGCCTATAAATTTATTAAGTCAATGCTTCCAGTGTATAGAAGAATGGGTGAAGACGGAGCTGTAAAAGGTGCAAACAGAGCATTGCATTTTGTGTATCTCTATACAAACAATAATTACGATTTGGTAGATGAATACTTCACTCCTAGAACATTATCAAGATTCTTAAAAGCCAAAGACAATCCTAGTGAGTCTGTAAAATATTTAAATTATATAGCAAACAGAGTTAATGGAGGTAATAAAGAAAAGATTTTGGAAGTTGCTGTACTTTATGATTTGATATATGCTAAAACTCCTATTGATACAGTAACTAATTTCCTTAATAGAATGCAAAACACAAATGAAGTATTAACAGTTGCTAATACAATACTTGATACTTCTGTAACAAATGAAAGCGATATATTTACTACTATGAATTATATATACGGCAATCAGTATGTATTTGAAACAGAAACAGTATCCTCATTTGCTGACAGATTCTATTCATTATACAAAACTAATTCTTCTTATATATACGGACTATTAAATAAAATACGTGTTCCAGAGAGCGACTTTGATAAAAACATAGCAAATGCTTATGATATATTTTCTAATGAAAGTACTAATACTATGTTTATATTCTATGCTTATGAAAATAATAAATATACAGCTTATAGTTATGTTGTAGGGGACAGCGAAGTAAAAAAATCAAGTTTAATCGATATGAAAAAACTTAGCGGATATTTGGAAAGTTTTACCAATGCTTCTAAAGCAAGAGACAGAAGAACAGCTTTAAAATCTATTGAAAGCGGAATGTTATCATCGGATATTATTAAAGATGCTCAGAGGGCTCAGAGAATATATATAACAGGTTCTTATGCTAATTTATTTACAGTGCCTTTTGCATATTTAAATTCTTTCAGAAGTAATGATGTTGTTAAGATAAGAGAGCTAGAGTATTCTCCTAGCTATGTACTTAATGTAGGAAAACCTAAAATTAAATTAAATACTGAAACTAATTTCTATACTTCTTTAGAAACTTCAGCGGTTGAGAAATTTACTAATCCTCATGGAAATATACCATTAACACATTATATAGGAATAGATACCAATAGAAATAAACCTTTTGATAAAGAGGATATTTTCTTATCACCTGCTAGAAATGCTGATATATTTATGTATTTAACTGCGAGAAATGATACAAAACTTATGTTTACTTATGCTAACAACAGTGCAGGAGACTATTATACAATAATGAAGTATTTGTATGAAAGATTTGATAATGGTATTATTGATGCTTATAGATTTATAAAAACTAATAGAGTGAGCGTTAATACCATAAATACTAGTGATAGAGATACACTTTACATTGCCAATTATGCATTGTTTGATTATATACTTCCGGGTATACCTAAAGGTGAAAAATAGATAAATAATATTTACCTTATTTTACCTTATCTTAAAAAACTTACTTTTTTAGTAAAAAATATTTACTTTTTCTTGACATTTTATTTACAATATATTATAATATAAATATAATCAATCAAGAAAGGGGCGTATTTATGAAAAAGATATTTCTTGCAATTATTAGTATTTTTATAATTCAAATTCAAACAGCTTTTGCAGATTTTAATGCAGGTATAGGTTTGTATGTTCCGCTAGGAGCATCTATTTCTCAAAGCTATCAGGATTATAAACTAGGTGTTAATAATAATGACGGCAAACTTACTACTGGAGCTGCTTTTGAATGGGGTGTTGGAATAACCCCCGGAATATATAATGGATTTGATAATTACATGGGGTTTTCTTTATCATTAGACATAGCATATCATAGAGATGTTTATGCATATAATGAAAGTAAAGCAGCAGGAGCAGCAGGTCAGTTTCAAAATGTAAAAACTACATATTATTTTGATACATTAACTATAGGTATACTTCCTAAATTTAATATAAAAAGTTTTTTCATTGGTTTTGGTGCTGGAGTAAAAATTCCTTTGGCTGGAGGAGAGTCAACTCAGAACTATAACACAACATACAGTCAATTTGAGAAAGTTAATTATTATTATAATTTAAGCGATATAAAAAATAAATATAAAATGTCAGTTATTCCTTATGTTAAACTTACATTGGATTATTTATTCTACTTTAGCGATGAAACTGCTTTAGGCATAGGTATTTATGCAGGATATGATTTTGGTCCTGGTATTGTTAATGATGCTAGATTTTCTAAAAATGATTTCGGTGCTGTTGATATAGGAGGACAAATAAGTTTATATTTAGTAGATAATTAATTCTTATAATAAATTCATATATCACTCATAAATAGTATATGGGCTTGTCTTAATTTTAAGGCAGGCCTATTTTTTTTGTTATCATAAATCAGTTTACATAATTTTTTTATATTGTTTTTTTTAAACTATCCGAAAATTATCTCAGTATTATGTAAACCAATGGGGTAGTTTAATGATTAAAGCTGTAATATTAGGTTTTATACAGGCTATAACTGAATTTTTACCAGTATCCAGTTCTGGGCATTTGAGAATAGCAGAATATTTTCTTAAGTTTCATGCAGAAAACATATTATCATTTGAAGTAGCTTTGCATTTTGGAACTTTTTTAGCCACATGTATAATATTTCATAAAGATATTATTAAAGCTATAAGCGGATTTTTTTTAGGGCTAAAAGATGTTAAAAATTCAAGCAAAAATAATGAAGGTTTTAGAACATCATTAATGGTTATAATAGCTTCTATACCTGTTGCAGCAGTAGGACTTACTTTAGAGAAATATTTAAGTAATTTAGAAATACAGAGAATAGGACTTAATCTTGTTATAACAGGTTCTATATTGCTTCTAACTAGGAAGTTTGATAAGAACACCTACAATAATGATACAAAAGATGTATTTACTATGAGCTATTATAATGCCTTTATTATAGGATTAGCCCAAGCAATAGCAGTTTTCCCCGGCATTTCAAGGTCTGGTATGACAATAAGTGCTGCATTATTTATAGGACTTAATAGAGATTGGGCTGGTAAATTTTCTTTTTTGATATCACTCCCAGCAATATTCGGTGCACTGCTTTTATCAATAAAAGATTTGGCAGATTTTAATATTACTTATGCTTTGGTTGGATTTATCACAGCATTTGTTTTTGGTATTATAGCATTAAAATTTTTAATGGCATTTTTAAAGAAGGGCAAACTTTTCTTCTTCGGTTTTTACTGTATGATAGTTGGAATTGCCGTTTTATTTTATTTTATGGGTTTATAGTATTGGAGTTTTATTATGTTTGGATTATTTAAAAGAAAATTAGCAATACAAAAAAGAGCTGAAATAAGAAATGCAAATAAAAAACATACATCAGATAATTTCGATGATAATTATGAAGAAACTTATGAAAATAGAAATATATTCTTTGATATAGCAGGATTTTTGTGTATTCTATTTGCTGGTATACTTCTTTTATCATATTTTAGTATGAACATGGAAGATTTGAACTCTGGAAAAGAAGTTAGGAATTTGCTTGGAATATTTGGAGCTTATATATCTGCTTATTCATTTTTGGCTTTTGGTTTTTCTTCTTATGTAATACCGGCATTTTTTATGTATGCTGGAGTTAATATTATATTAAAAAATTCTACTGATAAAATATTAGTTTCTGCTTTATCATCATCTATATTAATGATTCTGCTAAGCATATTATTAAATATTTTTTTAGGAAATTTAGATTTTTATAATAAAGGCGGTATGATGGGAGAGTTTATAGGAGGCTCTTTAGTATCATTGTTTGGAAAGACTGGTGCTGTTATGATAGTATTATCAGCTTTCTTAATAACAGCTATAATATTTGCTAAAGTTTCTATAATGGATTTAGTTAATTATTTAATAGATATGTTTAAAAATGTAAAGGTTATAGAAAAAAAAGTTGTTGATGGAATAAAAGATTTTGAGATGAAAAATATGAAACATGATTACACTATTACGAATAATCAAATTAATGAAAATAATTCAAGCGGCAGTAAATCATATACAAAAGATTATCTCCCTTTATTTTACACAAAAGAAGTTTCAGAACTAGAATTAAAGAGTATACCTTTTATAGAAAAAGTTAATGATTTTGATGAAAAAAGATACAGAGAGAAATTTTTACATAAAAATAATGTTTCTCATAATTTATATGATAATTTCTTTAACAGAACCTCTAAAGAAAGCAAAGATATAGACAGTATTGTATCAGAATTAAAAAATCATAGATTTGGCGGAATAAATATAAATACTATGGAAACTAAAGAAGAAGATTTAGGATTAACTTTAGCTGAGGCTGTATTTGGCAGAGATAGAGCTAATAGAGTTAATAATACATATGAAAGCAGTATGGAGAGAGAAGATAATTTTTATAGAGAGTATTATAATGATATAATAAATAAAAAAAAAAATGATGAAATAGAAGATAGCAGCAATAACATTGAAGATAATGAAATATTTGAAGGACTTGACTATAATATAAATTATTTAAGAAAGTCCGATTTTAAGAGGGCTGCTTATGATGATTCGGTTAACAATTATGCTAAGTACAATGTATCAGAGCAGTATATAAAAGCCAAAGAAACAGAAAGCTTTGATGATGACTTTATTTATAATTATTATAATGATACAACTGATAATAATTTTAACACAGAAAATAATTTTCATATAGAAGAAGAGGATAGCTTTGAAAAACTGCAAAGATTAGTTGAAGAAAATAAAGAAAATAAAAAAATTAAAGAAATTGAAGAGTTAGAAAATAATAATAATATAGATAATATAATAGAAACTATAAACAATAAAAAAGATAATATTGAATCAGAAAAATATGTTTCTAATGTTCAAAGCAGAAATTCTAATAATAAAGAAGTGTTTGAATTTGCTATGGGCTACGCTTCAAAAAGAGCATATAACCGAGCAGACCATATACCAAATTATAATAATTCTTCATACAATAATAGTATTGACGGAAGAATAGATGAATTTGATTTGGACGAAGAAGAACTTTATAATGCTGATAATAATTCTGACAGCATAGAAGATATTAGATTAAAAACAAGAACCGTAAATAAAACTGCTGATTATGAAGAAGAAAATAATTATTTAAATGATCCGTATTTAGCTTCATCTAAAAATAACTTGATTTCAAATATCAATGATAATACTTCAGCAGAAAATACTTCAGAAACTATTATAGATGAAAAAAACAATATTAATAATATCAATGAAGAGTTTAATGAATATGCGGATAAAGAAAAATCAGATAATATTTTTGAAAATAATGCAGAGATAAATAATGCACCGAAAGAAGAGACAGCAGGCTTCATTAATATGGAATCTCAAAGAAACGTTGATACATTGAATAAGCCTAAAAAGGTTATACTTGGTACTAAAAATATAAGGAATATGGACAGCGAACGCATACAGTCAAATTTTGATACAAAGTATGTTGATAAGCATTATAAACACCCTCCATTTGATTTGCTCAATAGATCCATACCTGTTAATGATGGTGCTATGATGGAGTCTATAAAACAAACAGCTATGCAGCTTGAGCATACATTATTAGATTTTAATATAGAGGCAAAAGTTACTGGAGTATCAAGAGGACCTGTTATTACAAGATATGAGCTTGAAATAGCTTCTGGTATAAGAGTATCAAAAATATCAAATCTTACTGATAATATAGCATTAGCATTAGCTTCTGAAAGTGTAAGAATAATAGCCCCAATACCCGGACGTTCTGTTATAGGAATAGAGATACCTAATAAAGTGAGAAATGCGGTTTTCTTAAGAGATGTATTAGAAAGTTCTGATTTCAGACAATCTAAACTTGATATACCTTTTGTACTTGGAAAAGGAATATATGGAAATAATGTTATATCCGATATGTCAGAAGCTCCTCACTTACTAGTTGCTGGTACTACTGGTTCTGGTAAAAGTGTTTGTCTCTCTACTATAATACTTTCACTATTATATAAATTCAGACCTGATGAACTAAAGTTTATATTTGTAGATAAAAAAAGGGTAGAGTTATCTATATATAACGGCATACCGCATTTGATGTCTCCTGTAGTATCTGATGAGAAAAAAGCTACTATAGTATTGAGATATATTGTAGATATAATGGAAAAAAGATACGAGAGAATGGAGAGATTTTTCGTAAGAAATGTTAAGACATATAATGAAAAGGTTAGACAATTACTAAAAGAAGGAGAAACAGAATTTAACGGAGAGCCTTTAGAGTTGTTCCCATATATAGTTCTTGTCATAGATGAGCTTCATAACTTGATGGTTGTAGCCTCAAAAGAAGTTGAAGATTTGATATCACGTTTGGCTGGAATGAGTAGGGCAGTTGGAATACATTTGATAATAGCAACACAAAGACCTTCTGCTGACGTTGTTACTGGAGTTATAAAAGCAAATCTTCCAACTAGAATAGCATTCCAAGTACCTAACAAAACGAACTCAAGAATTATAATTGATATGTCTGGAGCTGAGCAGCTGCTAGGTAAAGGAGATGCTTTATTCTGTGCTTCTGGAAGTCAAATGCCTGATAGGGTACAGGGTGCTTTTGTATCTGACAATGAAGTTAAAAAAGTTGTTGATTATTTATCTGGACAGATGTCTCCTATGTTTGATGAGAGCTTGATTGCCGCTTTAGATGGAAGTGATGCTGATGATAAAAATTCTGATGAAGAGGATATACTTGATGAAGAGCTTTGGGAGGATGCAGTTCAATTAGTTGCAAGAACTGGTAAGGCTAGTGCTTCATTTTTACAAAGACGTTTAAAAATAGGATATAACAGAGCCGCAAGAATAGTAGAGATAATGGAGCGTCAGGGTATAGTAGGACCAGAAAACGGCAGTAAGCCTAGAGAGGTTTTAATTACTTTAGATGAATAATAGACTTGTTTAAAAAGTACTTGACAAATAATTTAATGAGTTTGTTATTTTATGCTAAATTAAATAATATTAATTATAGTTTAATTAAATGTTTTACTTGTTGTGTAAATT
>NZ_CASEGO010000073.1 GCF_949287625.1 uncultured Brachyspira sp.
TAAAAGAATACATTCTACTTTAAATTATGATACTCCTATGCTATACTTTAAGAAATTAAGGAATACTTAAATGCAATATGTATGGAACCCGTGCAATTACAATAAATAAAATTAACTGTTATAGTTCAAATAAAACTATATGATAAAAATTCAATTTTCAAAGAGAATATAATCTATGGAAATAATTAATTTATTTGATGATACTATAATAAAGTTCGCTAATAACCTGCATACAAATTATAAGGCATTAGACTTTTTCTTTTCTTCTATAACAAATTTAGGCGAAGCATTGCCTTTAATGATTATAACTATAATATTAATATTTATAAAAAGAACAAGATTCTGCGGTATAAATATGGCAATCAGTTTATTTGTATCTATAGTAATAGGAGCATTTATATTAAAGCCTTTAATAGCCAGAGAAAGACCTTTTATGGATCCTATTTATAATGAATATTGGATTGCTGTAGGAAAACATTTAGAAACATCTTTTTCATGTCCTTCATCGCATACAACAGCTTCGTTTGCTGCTCTGTCATAATTAGTTTCTATTCTTCCATTATCATTAATTATTATATATTGAAAATTTTTAAGTTTGTCAATTTTTTTATTGTTTTTTCCAGCCTTCGCTTGCCTATGGCGGGTTTCGCCAAAATAACCTTGTATCCTAGATAAACTCGGATACACTTCGCAAAAAGTGCAAGTAAAAAAAAATAATGCTGAATAGCACTAATTATATTTAACATCTTGAAATATAGCCTTTAACATATGCGTTCTTTGTGACAATACCTCAGGTACTTCCTTTGATTGCAAAAGAAGCTGGAGTTCGGGTGCTAATCCCAGAAAAAACATAGTAACTAATTTTAACAAACTATAGTTATTTATGTGTATTTATCTATTATCAGGATCGAATCTCTGTAAAAGTCTTATAAGAAAATAAGCTGCTAAAAACATTATAGGACATAATGCCCACTCTATACCTTTTGGAAGTCCGGGAAAAACTTGTATAATAGAGCCTAATACAAAACCTGATATTATTAAATAAGAAGCCTTTACATAATGCTCCATCCAATATTCTAAAATTTTAGTGGTAAGAACAACTCCCAAAATAGAACCTATAGCTAAAGGAATTAAATAAGGTAAATAAAGATTATGTACCGCGTCAATAGTTTCCTGATATATACCCAAAAGTAAAAACATATATGATACACTTATACCTGGAAGTATCATTGCAATGGCTACTATTAAACCAGCTATTATAAGTATAAAATACATAAATACTTCGCTTTTATCTGATGAACTGCTGAAAAAACCTTCTGGTATAATTGATATTAAATATACTATTGCTGCTCCTAATAGTATGTATATAATACTCACAAAATTAAATTTATATTCTTTAGTTTTATTATAAACCGTATTAAAACCTCCAAGTGCTGCCCCCATAAAAAAGAAAGCAGAAACAGTGTAATACTTCTCTATCAAGTTTGATAAAGGTTTTGATATTATCACCATTCCTAAAAGAGAGCCCGCACAAAAAAATATTAAAAATAAAAAGTTAAACTTATTTTTAATAAAATAATTTTCATTCTTTGGGAAAGTTAAAACACTGCTTAAAGAAGATATTAATTTATCATATATACCAAGTATCATAGCCATAGTGCCTCCGCTGAAACCAGGCACAAGCATAGAAGCTCCTATTATAAATCCTTTTATAACCGTATATATATAATTCATAAATCCTAAAAATTTCATATTTTTCATAATCCTCTAAAATATAATTTTTTACTTGATATTAGAGAAAGGATAATACAATGTAAAACAATTTTAATCAAGCATGTTTTTACAATTATTTTAAAATATTTACATTAAAGTACTATTTTAACATATTTTTTAAGAACATATATAATAATTTTTTACTTTAATTAATGATAGGAATGTATCCAGTATCTTTAACTAAATACTGACCTTGTTCTGAAAGTATAAAATCTATTAATTTTTGAACTTTTGGATTTTCTTCTAAGCATTATCATATAGCATGCTTTCATAAGTATTATAGTAAATTGTTGAGCATAAAACATAAGCTGTATCATAGCTGCTGTTTGCTGCTCTGTCATAATTAGTTTCTATTCTTCCATTATCATTAATTATTATATAATAAAAATTTTTAAGTTTGTCAACAGCGAGCCGCTGCACCTTCCCGCACGGTATTGTTTATTCTTATCAAATGTCAATAATACGTGTGGCTGATTACCTATTATTATACCAAATAAGCAATTTACTATACATCTAAAACATATTTTAATCATTAATAAAAATATATCATGTTACAAATAAAATTATAATTACATTTATAAACAACTGAAATTTGACAAGATATAGTTGTTTAGGTATATAATGAAAATTTTTAAGTTTGTCAACTGCGAGCTCTCCCTCATCTTCGTTCGGGACGCACGGTATTGTTTATTCTTATCAAATGTCAACGATACATGCGGCTGATTGCCTATTATTATGTAAAATAAATTATTTATTTTACATTTTAAACTTATTTTATTAATGCTAAATAATACTTTATACTATTTATAAGTTATCATTAAATCTATAAATAATTAAAATTTGACAAATTATATTCGTTTAAGTATATACTGAAATAATAAGTAAATTTATATTCAAGCAATAATAATACAAATGTAATTAATAATAAAAAGAGACAGCTTTTTTAAACTTAAAAAACCATCTCTTTATATATCATCATTTTAATTTAAATAATAAAATCAAGCAGCATCTTTTTTAACTTTATTTTGATAATACCAATCAACAAATACAGCAATAGCATTATCTCCAGAAACATTAGCAGCAGTACCGAATGAGTCCTGAGTTAAATATAATGCTATCATTAGTCCCTGCAATTCTTCTCCAGTAATTCCAACCATATAAAGGAAAGGCAAAGCACTCATTATAGCACCGCCCGGAGCACCTGGAGCAGCTACCATAGCGATTCCTAACATAAGTATAAAAGGAAGTATTGAACTGTATGTAGGATTTTGTCCTAATATTAATATAACAGCAGTAGAACAGCATGTAATAGTTATCATAGAGCCTGCCAAGTGTATAGTAGCACAAAGAGGTATTACAAATTTTCTGATTTGTTCGGATACTCCGTTTTTCTCTGCTGCTATCAAACTAACAGGTATAGTTGCCGCACTGCTTTGTGTACCTATAGCTGTAAAGTAAGGAGGTATTTGATTTTTTATAAGCATTAAAGGAGATTTCTTTCCTATAATACCAGAAATGATAAATAAAGCTGTTATATAAAGCAAATGAAGAATAATAACAACAACAAATACTTTAGCAAATATCACTATAATATGCTGTATGCTTCCTGCATATGCTAAATTAGCAAATGTACCCAAAATATGAAGAGGGAGTATAGGAATAATGATATTTTTTAATATAGTTTGTATAACCTCTTCAGAATCTTTTACTATAGAAAACAATTCCGATCCTTGTCCTTTAGGTCTTAACAAAGTAATTCCTATACCTAATATAAAAGCAAATATTACAGCTGATGTAACATCAAATAAAGGCTTCAAAGGTATAGTAAAATAACTTTCCAAACCAGATTCCAATTTTATATTGCTCAAAGTAGCTGAACCTAAAAGTGTAGGGAAAAGATTGGAAGCTACAAAAAATGCTATACTTCCAGCTACCAATGTAGAAGCATATGATATAATAACTGTAATACCTATTAACTTAGGAGCTCCTTCCGTTAAATTGGCAATACCATAACCTATAAATGTTACCACCATCAAAGGTATAATAAAGTTTAAAAATAAACTGAATATAGCACTTATAGTTACAAATATTCTCACTATAGGTGCTGGAAGAAACATACCAACTAATATACCTAAAATTATACCTATAATAATTCTAGGCAAAAGACCTATTTTTTTCATCTGTTTTGCTCCGTAATTTTTTCTATATATAGTATTATATAATTTTTTTCTATGCATTCAACGTATATATGTAGAATTTAATTTTTTTTAATGTATAGATTATATTAAGCATACATTTAATAATACATGTTATACATATAATAAACCATATAATTGATATACAGGCACATAAAATAGTTTGACAAATTAATCTATTTTTGTATAATTTATACATAAAAATAAAATAGGAAATTAATAAAATGAAAATAGGTCATGGTTACGATTTGCATGTACTTACTGAAAATCGTAAACTAATATTAGCAGGCATTGAAATACCATATGAATTAGGACTTAAAGGTCATTCCGATGCTGATGCAGTTATTCATGCGGTTATAGATTCTATATTCGGAGCATTAGCTCTTGGAGATATAGGAAGTCATTTTCCTGATAATGATGAAAAATATAAAGATATATCTTCGGTCATTTTATTAAAACAAACTGTTTCTATAATGAAAGAAAAAAACTATAATATTGGAAATATAGATATTACAATAATTTTGGAAAAACCAAAACTAAGAAATTACATAGATATAATGAGAGAAAACCTATCTAAATTACTGTCAACTGATATAGAAAACATTTCAATAAAAGCAAAAACAAATGAAAAGATGGACTCTGTAGGAAGAGGAGAAGCTATTGCTGTTCATTGTGTGTGCTTATTAGAAAAAATAAAGTGTTAGGAAAATAATATATGGCTGCTGCAAAAATTAATACTAAATATTTACTAGACCTTGTTTCGAGAAGTTTTGCTTTAACTATACCTTTACTAGATAAAAATAAAAAAACTAAGGTAGAAGTTCAGTACTTACTTGCAAGAATAATAGATACTATAGAAGATTCAAGCCATACAGTACAGGATAAGGAAACATTAATAACTGGATTTATAAACATATTAAAATCGGAAAACACTGATAATTTAGAAAATTTAAAAAAGGTAGTTATAGAGCATACTATCAATGAAAATGATAAAATATTAATAGAAAACATAGAAGTAGTATTAAAGGCATTTTTTGCTTTTAAACAAGAAATAAAAAACATGTCAGTATCTTATTTAAGAGAAATGGGTTATGGAATGGTATACTATCAGGACCACACTATATCTACATTTGAAGATTTAGATGATTACTGTTATTATGTAGCGGGTACTGTAGGAGTTTATCTTACAGAACTTGTAAAAATGCTTGATAATTTGGAATTAGACAAAGAAAAAGCAAAAAGTTTAGGAAGATTCTTACAAAAAGTAAATATTATAAAAGATGCCAAAATTGATTATAAAGAAAAAAGAGTATTCTGGCCATTAACATTATTTGATAATGAAAATCCAGCTCCGTATTTTGAAGATGGTGCTTATATGGATAAATCTATGGAAATTTTAAATCAAATGATAAAATCGGCTATGAATGAGTTTAAAAATTCTATAGAATACATAATGACTATAGAAAAAAAATCTTTAGGCTACAGACATTTCTGCCTTCTTTCAACACTTATGGGATATGAGACCATAAAACTTATGAAAAATAATTATAATATATTTATGGGTGAAACTATAAAAATACCTAGAAAAACTACTTTAGAAATAGCTGCCAAAGTAAAAGCTGATTTTTATACCAATAAAAAATTAGAAGATTTGCTTGAAAAGGCATTTGCTAAAGAAGCTGAAGAAAAACCTAAAGAAGAAGAATAATTAAATCATTTCTTTTATACTCTCTTAAAAATATATACATATTTTGTATATTGATATAAATGCCGATATATATTAAAATTATGTAAACTTAAAAAATTCTGGAGTTATGAGTAGTATGTTTAGACTTATTAGTATTGTATTGCTGATTTTTAGTATGGCAGCTGGTATATCATTTGCCCAAACTAATGAAAAAAACGTGTATGAAGGTGCACAGTATATAAGAAATGAAGAAGAAGCAAAAGCAGCTTACAGTTTAGCTTTGTATTATAAAGAAAGAGCATTAGCCTCTAAAACTGCAGCAGCAGAAACTATTAAAGACTTGGAAAGTGCCAAAGTAATACTTTTAGAAGTTCTTAAATATGTTCAAAATAAAGATATATATATAACATTAGCAGAAACACATGAAGCTTTGGGAGAATATTATCAAAGTTCAAAAATTTATGATAATCTAGTTTTGAATAATCCTGAAGATACAGAACTGTTAGTTAAAGCAGCAGAAAGAAATATTTTTGTGATAAACAATATAGATAAAGCTAGATACTATCTTCAAACTGCTTATGAAATAGATCAGTCAAATAATGATGCATTAATATTATTAGGTTTTACATACTATCAGAAAAGAGAATTTGAACAGGCTGTATATTATTTTAATAAAGTAAATGAAAATAACAGAGCAAGCAATAATTATATGCAGTATTATAATTTTTATTATGGTATGAGCGAGTTTTATTTAAGCAAATTTAATAATGCCGTATTAAGATTAAATAAACTTCAAAATATTCAGTTAGCCCCTAGTGATGAATACAGTGCTTCTTATGCAGTAGTAAAAAGCTATCAGGCATTAGAAAAATATAATGAAGCCTATTCCAACAGCATGCTTATTGATGATGCTTTATTTTTAAGTGCATATTTAAGTTTTATGTCTGATAAATATAATAATGAATTATTTAATGAAATAGATCCTTCATACCCTAATACTCCTAAAATATTATCCATAATTATGGAAGCAGAAACTAACGGATACAGTAATGCTTTGAATATGATAGAAACCGATTTAGACAGAAGAGAAATAGATTTAGATATTATACAAACATATTATAAAATGGTAAATGAAACAGGAAGCAAAGATGATAAAATAAAATCAGAAATGGATATAATATCATTCTATCTTATGATAAAAAATATAGATGCTTTACCTAAACATATAGACAATTTATTAAATTATGATAAAAGCGGAAAGTTCAATAACTTATATCTGCAGGCTGCATTAGAGTTTAAAAACCAAAATAATTATAAATCATCTAAGGAAATGATAGAAAAATATTTATCTTTGGATAATAAAGATATAAAAGAAAATGAATTAGTATCCTTAGTATTAACAGCAAGTGATATAGGAGAGGCTGCTTTAGCAATAAGTGCCGCTGAAAAATATGAAAAAACAAAATATTCATTCAGCTATTTAAAAGCATATGCCTCATTTGTTAATAAAGATAATGAAAATACTATTAAATATTTAAATGAAGACTTTGAATATTTTTCAAACAATAAATCAAATACAAATGATTACAGAATAAATATTCCATATGTAACAGCATTAGCAGCAGATAATAAAGAGTCAGCATTACTATATGCTAATTACAAATATTCATTAGATACAAACTCAGCAGAAAATATAAACAGTTTATCTTGGGCATTAACTGATTTAGGGGAGGATTTGGACAGAGCAATAAGTCTTTCAAAAAATGCAGTATCATTAGAACCAAAATCTCCTCACTATATAGATACTCTAGGAGTGGCATACTACAAAAAAGGCGATTATGATAATGCACTAAAAACTTTATTAAAGGCATTATTATATATAGATGAAGGCTCTAAAGCTGAAATATATGCTCATATAGCAGATACTTATTACGCTAAAAATGATTATAAAAATGCTCTTAAATACTACAGAAAATCTATATCATCTTATGAAAAAGAATTTGATTATGATGAAAATAGAATAAAAGAGAAAATAAAAAGTTTAACTGAGAATAATTAAATAGGTTTTATCATATATAATTTTTAGAAAGAGGATTTACAAATAATGATAAATAAAAATACTATTTTTTTAATTATATTTATATTAGTTTCGTCGGTTACTTTATTTGCTCAAAATGAAAAAGATGTAATGAAAGAGGCTTTTAACAGATTCTCAAAATCTCCTTTTACATCTATATATTCATCAGGAGGAGCATTTTACAGCGGTGATGATTTAGACCAAATGCCTATGCTTGTTAATTATTACAAAAACAGCAACAATAAATATATGAATGTTACAGATGGGCTTTTAGGAAGCCTCATATTTGATGCTGAAGTTAATAATAATAATCTTACATTAGATTTGCCCGAAGCAGAAACTCCTTTAAAAAGAAATTTTGATGAGTTCGCTTTAGAAGCTCCTATTATGCGTTTCCCAAAAGTTTATGCCGATATACTTGATTATAAATTTATAGACTTATCAAAAAAAATAGTAAGCAGCAATATTACACTCGGTAAAAATTGGCATACTTTAAAAATAGGATATATAGACAGAGTAGATACAATAGTTTTTTCAGCAAGCTCATACAGAGTAAGAAGTTTTTCTACTGCTTTTATGGATAATGTTATTGATGTACAGTTAGGCTCTTATACTACAGTTAATAATATACCATACCCTCAGGAATTTATTATGAAAAGCAAAACTGATAAAAGAGAGATAAGATACAATATTACAAATGTATCAGCAGGGGATAAAGCAAGACAAGATGCTAAAAAACTAGGCTGGTAATAAAATAATGTTTGATTATAATTCTATACTTGAAAATATAAGCTCTGTTACAAATATACAAATAACTGAAGAAAATAAAAATAAACTTTTGAAATATGCAAATCTTGTAATGGATTATAATAAAAATATTAATATTACAGGAGCTAAAACTATAGAAGATTTTTTTAATGATCATATAGCAGACAGTCTTTTAGCATTAAATATATTTCATGACTATGATAATATAATAGATATAGGAAGCGGAGGAGGACTTCCGTCTATACCGCTTTCTATTATTTACAATAATAAAAAGTTCACATTATGCGAATCCAAAAATAAAAAGTGCGAATTTTTAAGACTTGCCAAAAAAGAATTAGAATTAAACAATATAGAAATAAAATGTATCAATGCTTATGAGATAAAAGAAAAATATGATACGGTAACTTCAAGAGCTTTCTCTGATATATCTGCACTTATAAAAATTTTTAATAAACTAAAAAAAGATAAAAACTCCAATCTAATACTATATAAAGGCAAAATAGAAAAGATAGAAGAAGAACTATCTAATATTCAAAAAAATAAATATAATATAGAAATAAAAAAATTAGAAAATAGAGATAAAGAACGCCATATATTAATTATCTCTTAATTTGCTTCGTTATTATCACCTTTGGTAGCAGTCTTCAAATCTACTCCAAGCATGAATAAGAATATAAAACCAATTATAACTATAGGAACTATACCCATCATATGATAAACAAGAGCATAAGGAGCAGCAACAGCTCTGTCTACACCTATTAAAGAAAGCCCAAATATAATAGCCCATTCAAAAGGTCCTATTCCAGAAGGAGCAGAAGGAACAGCAAAACCAAAACCTCCCACAGCAAACATAAATAATGCTATTATAGGAGAAGCCTTAATATCAAAAGCCATAAGAAGAAAACTTATAGTAAGTATCTGTCCTATAAGATAAAGAATAGTATAGAAAAATATTAAAAATATATGTTTAGCATCATTTTTAAATCCTATACCGTCTATAAAATTGCATGAAAATAAAATTAACTTATCCCCAATATTTTTTGGAAGTATACCAAACACTTTATGAAACACCTTATGAGCAAAATCACGTTTCCAAACCAAAAATATTAATACCAAAAAACCAACTATAGATAAAACAAATAAAGCAATAGCAGCGTATGTAACAGTCTGAGGTAAATTAGGTATAAATATAACAGAAAGACATAATATAACTCCTCCTGTTATAACATCAAAAAGTCTTTCAGTAACAACTGAAGCTATCAATGCAGATTTACTTACATCCTCTTTTACACCCAAAATATAAGCACGTGCCACCTCTCCAAGTTTTGCTGGAAGTATATTATTTCCCATATATCCTATATATGTAGCCATAACAACGGTTCTTTTTTTTATATGTTTTTTAAGAGGTATAAAACATTCCCATCTTAATCCTCTTAATGCTATTATAACAACGCTTAATATAAGAGAAATAACAAAATATAAAATATTAATATTCTTTACTACTTCTAATGATTCTTTTATATTAATGCCTCTAAAAGCAAAATATAAACATACTATACTAATAACAATACCTATAATAACCTGTATAATCGTTTTATGTGTTTTATTCATTAAAAATATCCATTATCTAACAAAATTTTTCATAAGAGCTATAAAATTATCAAAATCATTAAGCATATCTTTTGCAATATCCAAATTAAATTTAGGCAAATACTGAATTTTATTTGCATTGCTTATTTCTATTTTTGTACCATTAGCACAATCTTCAAGTATATTCTTTACTATAGTAGTTAAATCTATAACAGCATTATAAACACTAAGAATTATTTTATTTCCTTCAGCATCTATTTTATTAACCATAGTTTCTATTAAATCTCTATTAGCATTAGCTTTATTTTTTGATATAATCCAACCTTTAAGACGCTTAAAATTCTCAGATTCCGGACTTAATGTAGTATCAAATTTCTGTATAACTTCTCTGGCATCATTCAATATATAAAAAGCATCTAAGCCTAATGAATTTCTATCTTTATGAACAAATTCAGCCCCCAAAAACATATCATTAAGAGGATCTTTATAATTTATATCAAACATCTCTATAATAAAAGTCTTTATATATTGAAGCGGCTCTACACAAGTAAATATAGGGCAGTCAAATTTTTCCAGCTGTTCATTTTTCTCTTCATTAACATTTGATAGTTTTAATATTTCTATACCGCTAAACATCTTATTACGCATTCCAGCTATTTTACTGCTCTTTATATCAGCAACTATACTGTCCATATCTTTTTTAAGATTATTAGTAAAGTCTGTAATATAGTTTACAAATATATTCACATTTGAAGGATTCACAGTACACTTATATGTAAAATCTTTAAGCAAATATACTATGATATCATGAAGAAGATTAGGAGTCTGCAAATATTTTACTCTTGCAAGAAAAAATTTAATATTTTTTTCAGGTATAGCAGGAACGCCTAAATACTGCTGAAAAACATTTAAAGCAGATAAAAGCTCTTTTCTTATTACTATAGAACTAATAGCATAATCTAATTTTACCAAGTCATCAACTATCTGCATATTAGAACTAGGCTTAAACTGAGGATTAGAACTATAAGCCCCATCTACGAATGAAGGACAGAAAGCTCTTAAAAATAAAAAGAAATCAAAATTTGAAAGCTGAGCAAAGTCTTTTAGAATATTAAAAGTCAAATTTATTTCTTTTCCGCTTTCACCGCTTATATATTTTTTAAATTGCACAAAATTATTTTTTACTTCATTAAATACTGAATTTGGATTATTACCTTCCTGTATTTTAGCAAGCATATAATCTCTATTTAAAGTTGAATATATTTCTTTAATTTCGCTGCTGAAAGAAAACTCTATCAAATAATACGAAAACTGTTTGCCGTCTTTTACTATAAACTCATCTTTTAAAGGTGCAAGCAAAGGACCTATAACCTTATACATTTCAAATATAAATTTAGCACAAGTAACTGTAAGAGCTTTGGTTTTCAAATCTACAAAATCATATTTCTGCTTTGATATTCTATCCGAATATTCTTCCATACGCATTTTTTCTACTAATTCGGGCGTTCTTATGTTAAATAAATTGTACTTAATATAATCAAAAAAATTCACTGTTACACTACCCCATTCATATTTTTCAATTTTTAGATATCATATAATATACTAAATTAACTAATATTTAAAGTTTTTTTAAAAAAATTTTACTATTAAAAGAGCTATTCTTTAATAGCATTCAAAGCATTTCTAGCTTCTTCATAATTATTATCTATTTCCAAGGACTTTTCAAAATTTTCTATAGCAAGTTTTTTATTTCCAGTGGCAGCATGTATCAAACCTATATTATAATATACTAATTTGTTATTCTTATCAACATCTAAAGCCTTTTCTAAATATCTTATTGCCATTTTATTACTATTTTTTTTCTTATAACAGGAAGATATATTGCATAACACATAAGGATTAAGTCCTTCATAATTGGCATTAACCTCATGAAAAAGAGAAAGTGCCTTATCATAATCCTCATTATGATGATATATGCATCCAAGCAAATTAATTATATCATTTGTAGGCTTAGCATCGTATGCAAAATTGGCATATTCTAAAGCTATATCATACTCTCTCCAAGCAAATGACTGAAAAGCTATATATGAACATCTCTTATAATCTTTAGGTCTTATTTTTGTATTTCTTGATAACTCTAACGCCTTTTCCAAATAATCTTTTCTATTTTCTTTATCCATAACAGCCATATATTCATATACAAAAGCATTTTCTTTACCGATTTCTACAAGTTTATGAAAATAATTCAAAGCAGCATCATATTGATTTTTTTTCATATTTAAAAAAGCCGTCATATACAATGCTTCTGGATAATCAGGGCATTTTAATAATATTGAGTTATAATACTCTTCAGCATCTTTAAGTCTAGCTTCTTTAAGAGCGATTCTAGCCAAAATAGATAAAGTATACGGATCGTTAGGCTTTTTCTCTAAAATAGCGTTATACTTATTTAGCTGCTTAGCATATTTACTAGACATAAACAAACTCACTAAATTATTTTTATAAATGTATAATGTATATAATACAATAATTTATAATATATGTAAAACAATTATTAATCAATTATTCATAAAATTTTAACATCATATCCTTTCTATAATCGGCAAATCTATCATTTTCAATAGAACTTCTTAAATCTTTCATAAATCTCTGCATAAACCTAACATTATGTATGGTCATAAGCGTAGAAAACAGTATTTCATGTACTTTATCTAAATGATTAAGATATGCTTTAGAGAAATTACGGCAGGTATAACAATCGCATTTATCCTCAAGAACTGTATCATCTGTTCTGTATTTAGAGTTTCTTATCCTAACAATACCATTCATGGTAAATGCTTCTCCATTTCTTGCATTTCTAGTAGGCATAACGCAGTCAAACATATCTATACCTTCCATAACAGCATTAAGTATATCACGCGGCTCACTAACCCCCATCAAATAACGAGGCTTACTTTTATCTGTATAAAGCATTACTTTAGAAAGTACATCATGCATCTTCTCTGGAGTTTCACCAACAGAAAGTCCTCCTATTGAATAAAAAGGAAAACCCATATTTACTAAAGTCTCGGCACTCTCTTTTCTTAAATCATCAAACATACCGCCTTGTATAATTCCGCCTAAATACTGATATTCGCTGTTTGGAGTGCTGTCATGATAGTCTTTACATTCTTTAGCCCATTTATGAGTTCTAAGCATTGCCTCTTTAGCATATTCATATGAAGCATCGTATTTTGAACATTCATCAAGACACATTATAAAGTCTGCTCCTATAATATGTTCCGCTTCCATTACACTTCTAGGGGTAAAAAGATATTTAGAGCCGTCAATATGAGAGCTGAACTCAACGCCGTCATTATTGATATTTCTTAGTTTAGCAAGCGAAAATACCTGAAATCCGCCTGAATCTGTAAGCATAGCTCCTTTCCAAGCCATAAATTTTTTAACTCCGCCGAATTTCTTTAATACTTCAAGTCCAGGTTTTAACACCAAATGATAAGTATTAGCAAGTATTATTTTACTTTCTGTTTCTTCTATCATAAGAGGAGTTAAAGCTTTAACAGTAGCCTTTGTACCTACAGGCATAAAAACTGGCGTATCTATTTCTACACCATTTATTTCAATTTTTCCTAATCTAGCCGAAGTTTTAGAACTTGTTTTTAATACATTAAAAGAAAATGACATACTATACCTTTATTTCAAATATTTAAATGCTATTTTATACGAAAATGAATAAATATCAAATTTTATTATATAAAAAAGGGGACTTATAAAGCCCCCAAATAAATATATACAACAAAAATATTATCTTATTGTCTTTTAGAAATATGCTCTATTTTTTATCTATCGTACTTAAATCGTATACACATATAGATGAAATTAACTAATAATAGTTTATTATAATAATATTGTCCTTTATAATAAAAAATAAACTAATAACTATATACTATATCATATTATATTATTTTTATCAAAAAAGAATTATTAAAATAATAATATTTTTTATCACATTTACATAATTATAAAATATTCCTAATACATGTAATACAATTATATTATATACCTAAACGATTATAGTTTGTCAAATTTTAGTTATTTATAAATGTAATTATAATCTATTCATAATATAATATATTTTTATTAATCAACAAAATATGTTTTAGATGTATAGTAAATTACTTGTTTTGTATAATAATAGCTAATCAGCCTCATACCACTTCGGGACTTCCTCACTTCGTTCGGTCGCGTTGACATTTGATAAGAATAAACTATACCGTGCGGTAAGGGCACGCGAAGCGTCCCGAACGAAGATGAGGGAGAGCTCGCGGTTGACAAACTTAAGAATTTTCAGTATATACTGGAACGATTTCATTTTGCCAATTGATGCACATTATATAGAATTATCAACTTTTTTGCAGCACACACCATACTTAACAGTACTTCCTTCGGTCGCAGGCGGGCTTCGCCAAAAGTTTTTGCCAAAGGCACGCTTCGCGAAAAACGCAATTACTAGAACTTTATATTTTATATATACGTATTAAATGTAGTGTATATCCATAAATTTAGGCTAAAAATACAGTTATTTTGGTTCTTTTATACCACACCATGGGCGGACAGACGTCATAAAAGAACTGGGGTGTTGCGTAGCACACAGCGTGGTGGGCAAAGCCCCATATATTAAAAACAAAATATAACTTCATTTTTGACAAACTATAGTTGTTTAGGTATATACTAAAAATTTTTAAGTTTGTCAATTTTTTTATTGTTCTTTTTCCCGCCGCAAAAAGAACCAAAAAGTGCAAGTATTAAAATTATTATTAAATCGTACTAATTATGTTTT
>NZ_CASEGO010000074.1 GCF_949287625.1 uncultured Brachyspira sp.
TCTGTCAGCTATTCTTCTATCTTTAACTTTTTTATGAAAAGATTTCAAAAATTTTATTTCTTCGTCTGTTAAATTAAAATCCATATTTTGATTATACCACAAATTAAAAGTTTGACAAACTTAAAAATTTTCAGTATATATAAAAATCGGCTCTGCGTGCGTTTAGTAAAGTCTTAAATTTAAATAATGCTTTGGGCGGGTGCACTTTTTAAAGAGTTTGCTTATATATTTAATTAAAGTCTATATAAAAAATAAAGTCTTTAAAATCTAAAAGGGCGGGATTAAAGTGAAATTTAAAAATTTATTCTCACTCCCACCCTTTAAATTTTTTAATTCTATCTGTTATTTATGAATGTTTTTTATTCTTTAGTTTTAACTGTTATTCTGTCTGCCCACCCAAACGTTTTTTAATTTTGTAATATTATTTAACGCATGGTTAATTTTATCCTCATAAATAATAAAAATTGGAATTATCAATTAATCCGTATTTTAAATATTATTTTTACGTGCGTGAAGGAAAGTCCTAAATTTAAATCACGTTTTGGGCGGGTGCACTTTTTAAATAGTTTGCTTATAGATTTAACTAAAGCCAATATAAAAAATAAGGCTTTTAAATATAAAAGGGCGGGGATGTAAATAAAATTTTGAAATCTATTCTAATTCCCACCCTCTGATTTTTTGAATACTATTTGTTATTTATGGCTTATTTTTATATCTTTACTTCAACTGTTATTCTGGCTGCCCACCCAAGCATTTTCTTATTTTATAATACTTATTCAACGCACGGTTAATCGATTCTAATAAATAATAAAAATTAGAATTATTAATCAATCTGTATTATAAAAATCGGCTCTGCGTGCGTGGAGGAAAGTCCTAAATTTAAATAAAGATTTGGGCGGGTGCACTTTTTAAATAGTTTGCTTATAGATTTAACTAAAGCCAATATAAAAAATAAATCTTTAAAATCTAAAATGGAGGGGATTAAAGTAAAATTTAAAAATTTATTCTAACTCCCACCCTCTAAATTTTTAAGTGTTATTATGTTATTTATAGGTAATTTTTATATTTCAGCTTTTACTGTTATTTTAGCACCCACCCAAGCATTTTTCTTATTTTATAATACTTATTCAACGCACGGTTAATTTTATACTCATAAAACATAAAAATTGTAATTATAAATTAAGCTATATTTTAAAATTAGTTCTGCATGCGTTTATGAAAATCTTAAATTTAAATCACGCTCTGGGCGGGTACACTTTTTTAAGTGTTGACATATGAGTTTAATTAAAATCTATAGTAAAAATATAGCTTTAAAATCTAAAAGGGCGGGAATTTAAGTAAAATTTAAAAATTTCTTCTAACTCCCACCCTCTAAATTTATTAATACTATTTGTTATTTATAGCTTATTTTTATATATTTACTTTAACTGTTATACTAGCTGCCCACCCAAGCGGTGTTTAAATTTGTAATACTAATTAACGCACGGTTAATTTTATACTCATAAATAATAAAAATTGGAATTATTAATCAATCTGTATTATAAAAATCGGCTCTGCGTGCGTTTTAAGAAATTTATTTATATATGTTTTCGTTATTTAATTCGCTTGCAGCAAAGTTTCTTAAATAATTCTGAACAAATTCCAAATCTTCCATAGTATCTATACCATGGAGGAATTTTTTAGTCTCTAAAACTTTTATCTTCATTCCATTATAAAGCCATCTTAACTGTTCAAGCTTTTCTATGCTTTCATAATCGCATTCTTTAAGATTCTCTATTTTTAGGAGTATATCTTTTCTAAAAGCATAAATACCAATATGTTTATAATATTTTACATTTATATTTTGATCGAATCTTTTATGCGGTATAGCAGCACGTGAGAAATACATAGCATAATCATTAATGTCTGTAACTACTTTTACGGCATTTTCATCTTTTATTAAAAAACTGTCATCCTCTATTTTTACTTTTAAAGTTGCAATATCAACTGAGCTATCATCAAATACATCTATTATAGGATTGAGAACAGACTCATCTATTAAAGGCTCATCACCCTGAACATTAATTATAATATCAGAGTCAATATTTTTAGCTGCTTCTATGATTCTTGAAGTTCCAGATGTGTGATCTTTAGAAGTCATAACCGCTTTAGCATTATTTTTTTCACATATATCCATTATCTCTTTAGAATCTGCAGCTATAATACAGTCATCTATTTTTTTAGCAGCTTTTACATTATCATATACTGCTATTATTATTGGCTTACCTAATAGTTCGTATGTTAATTTTCTTGGAAATCTTGTTGATTCATATCTGGCAGGTATTATTGCCGTAACTTTATTAGACATAATTATTTAACTCCTAACATATCTTTGGATATATCTTTCATTTTTGTTTTAAACTCTTCTTCCGTTTTAGACTCTAGTAAAACTACAGAATACATACTCATTCTTGAAATCTTTGTAAATAGGGAAAGAAGTCCCAAATATTTATCATTGCTTTTTTTATTAGTTAAAAACATAGTAAGCAGATGAACAGGCTTTTTATCTAATGCATAGTAATTCAAGCCCTTTTTAGAAACAGCAAATATTATATCATTATCTTCTACTTCATTAGTTCTCACATGAGGAAAGGCTACACCATATCCTAAACCGCTGCTTATAATATCTTCTTTTTTATACATAGATTCTATAGTTTGAGCTATATTTATTCTAAGTCCTTTTGATTCTGAATATATTAACATTTCGCTAATAGCTTCATCTTTATCTGAGGCTTTTAAGTCTAAAATGACATAAGAATTATCAATGTATTTTTCTACTTCATTAAAAGAAATCATAATAAGCAACCTTTTACCTTCATTATTAAATATAACAATTTTATATTAAAACATCAAAGTTATTTTTCAAATATTCTTTCATTGTATATTTTTTTTGTATAAGTTCTAGTGTAATATTAAGCGGATATATAGTATTGTGATTTTTAAAACTTATTCCTATAGTTTCATCATCTAAATCAATATTTCTTGATACTTCCCAAGCACCATGAAATTTTATTCTTATCACTTCGCCTATATAGGCACTGATAGAAAATATAAAGTTTCTGTTATTGTCGCTTTCCAAAACTAAATTAAGTTTTTCTTTAAAAAACTTATCCACTTCAGCCAAACTTTCTATAGTATAATCGGCATGATATCCTTCACGCATTAAAAAATTGCTTATCCAATTTGAAGCTCTGGAAAGCTCTTCTTCAGGCAGCATATATCTTGACATAAAATAATCCTTCTAAATACAAATATTATATTTTTTTTATAATATGTCAACCATCTTTGATTTATAAAAAATATACTTGCAGAAGTTTTAATCTCTGATATACTCTATCTTATTAAATTTTATTCTTACTAATTTTTATTATTTTAAAATATTATTGCGGAGAATGTATGCTAAAGAAAATTATCTCAAATATTATAAAAACTGCATTAGAAGATTATTTGAAAGATACCGATGTAAAAGAAATTGATTCCTATATAGAAATAGGTTATGCAGCAGATGACAAATTCGGAGATTATACCTGCCCTGCCGCAATGAGGCTTGCAAAAGTACTTAAAAAAAATCCTTTAGAAATAGCAAATTCAATAGCTGAAAAAATAGATAAAAAATATTTTGATAAAATAGAAGCAGTAAAACCAGGATTTATTAATTTAACATTGTCATATAATTATATAAATGAATGTATAAATGATCTTTTAAATAATGAAAATTATGGAAAAAATACTGCAGAAGATAAGAAAAAAATATTGATAGAATATGTTAGTGCCAATCCTACTGGTCCTCTTCATATAGGACATGGAAGATGGGCAGCTATTGGAAGTGCTTTATCAAACATACTTAAATATGCAGGACATGAAGTTTATCAGGAGTTTTATGTTAATGATGCGGGTGAACAGATAACAAAATTAAATGAAAGTGTTAATGCTGTAAAAGAAGGAATAGAGATTCCAGAAGACGGCTATCATGGAGAATATATAAAAGAAGTAGCAAAATTAGACGGAGTACCTAAAGATATTATATTAGAAAGTCAGAAAAAACTTCTTGAAAGATTCGGCACACATATGGACAATTATGCCTCCGAACTTAAAATACGTGAGGGCGGAGAATTAGAAAAAACTATGGACTTTTTGGATAAAGAGGGACTTTTATTTGAAGAGGATAATGCCGTTTGGTTTAGAAGTACAAAATATGGAGATGATAAAGACAGAGTAGTTAAAAAAAGTAACGGCAGCTATACATACTTTGCCCCAGATATAACATACCATAAAAATAAAATAGATAGAGGGTATCATTATTTGATAGATATATTGGGAGCAGACCATCATGGCTATGTACCTAGAATTACTGCAGCTGTTAGGGCTGTAAGTAAAGATACAGCCTCTTTAAAAGTGATATTAGGTCAGTTAGTGCGTCTTTATAGAGCAAATGAACTTGTGAGAATGAGTAAAAGAACAGGAGACATGATCAGTCTTGAAGATGTTATTGATGAGATAGGTGTTGATCCTACCAGATATTTCCTTCTTATGCGTTCGTATTCTAGTTCTCTTGACTTTGATTTGGAGCTTGCAAAAAAGAGAGATAATGACAATCCAGTTTATTATGTGCAGTATGCTTATGCAAGAGTGTGCAATATATTCTTTAAAATGGAAGAGAAAAATATGTCATATGATGATACAAAACCTTTTGATATATCAAAAATTGCTAATGAAAGCTCTTTAAAACTAGCTAAAATAATATTAAGATTTCCAGATGAGGTGTATGAATCCGCCAAATCATTAGAAGTTTATACTCTTATAAATTATACTTATGAAATAGCAAGTTCTTTGCATAAGTTCTACTATGATAATATAGTGCTTGAAGAGAATGCTGAAATAAGACAGGAGAGATTAACTTTAGTAAAAGCAGTAAAAAAAGTTTTAGGCTTATGTTTTGATATAATAGGCATCTCCAAAGTAGAGCGAATGTGGGCAGATGAGTAAAATAATTTTTTATATTATACTTTATATAAATATGGATCTAAACAGATATAGTTTGCCAAATTTTAGTTATTTATAAATGTAATTATAATTTGTTTGTAACATAATATATTTTTATTAATTAGTAAAATATGTTTTAGATGTATAGTAATTTACTTATTTGGTATAACAATAGGTAATCAGCCGCATGTATCGTTGACATTCTATAAGAATAAACAATACCGTGCGTCCCGAACGAAGATGAGGGAGAGCTCGCTGTTGACAAACTTAGAAATTGTCAGTATATACTAAAACTTTTTAAGTTTGTCAATTTTTTAATTGTTCTTTTTCCCGCCGCAAAAAGAACCAAAAAGTGCAAGTGTAAAAATAATACTAAATAGTACTAATTTATGTTTTACATGTAGAATAAATTGCTAAATTTAGCCTGAAATATAGCCTTTCGCTGGACTTCGTCGGAACGCAGAGCGGGCACGACTGTATGCTTTGCAGGGCTAGTCCGCACAAATACTAAAATTTAAAAATTTATTTTTGACAAACCATATTTGTTTAGGTATATACCAATTATCAAATTACATTTTTTCTTTTACTATACCGCTTCTGTATGCTGATAAAAGCTCATGCAAATCATCAATACGTTTTGAAAGCTCTTTGCCTATATCAGTTTCTCCAACTGTAATACGTCTTATAAAACGCTCTACAATTATAGATCTAGGACTCAATTTAAATCCAGATTCCACAACCTCATTAAAAGGTCTATGTTCTGCTATCATCATCATATTCGAATTTGATATTAAAGTATATCCTCCTATTCCCGTATTTTTATGATATGCCTTTGAAAGTCCTCCGTCTATAACTAAAAGATGTCCGCCTCCTTTTATAGGACTTTCTCCTTTATGAGTTTTTACTGGGACATGCCCATTAACTATATGAGACATCTCAATATCAAGATCAAATTCTCTTAATATATTCTCACAGTATTCTTTTTTATCTATATGATAATAGTATGGGTTGTAGCTTTCTTTATGTGTTTCTTTATCATCTATAAAATACCTTTCAAAAGTAGTCATTTTATTTTTACCGAAAAGAGGCGATTTAGATCCGCACCATAAATACCAGCAATAATCAAGTGCATTTAACTGCTCTTCGCTTCCTACTTCACAGTAAAATGCTTTTCTTACCTTATCCTCCACTTGTTTTAAATATCTTCTTCCAGACAAATACTGCGAATCTATATAAACCTCATCGAAAGAACCGTCTTCTTTTGTAGGTATGCATCCATGATAAAGAAGATTTCCATTAAATATTTTGTATATGCTTCCCTTAGCATACATATAATTGATATGCCTCTGTAAAGTAGGACTGTTTGCAAAAGAAAAAGCAAGGGTTTGTATTAATGTATTTTCACCTTCGCTAAGCTCAAAGGGATTATTTTTATCTATAGTAGGGAAATTTTTATCCTTAAGTTCATAAGTTTTTCCCTCTATTGTAATAGTACCTTTGTCATAATCTATTTTATCAAGAAGTATTCTGTCGTCCATTCCATAATTAGGATGTCTTTTTATAAGCTGACATTCTAGTTTAAATTGTATTATAGATATAGCCTTATGCATTTTTGCTGCCAGCTCTTTATCAACCTCATCATAAATATTTTTGTCTAATGTATTAGGCTTAAATACTTCGCAAGGATCATCTTTATAAACATCATTTGCAAAAGAAGATAAAGATCTTAAATTAATCCCATAGCTGTATTCAAGCAAATCAAAATTATTATATCTTATAGCCAAACGTACAGCATTAGCAACACAGATCAAACTTCCTTTAGCAGCTCCCATCCAATGTATATCATGATTACCCCAAGCGATATCAACTTCATTAAAAGTCATTATACTCTCCATTACCTTATCTGGGTGAGGTCCTCTGTCATAAATATCTCCTACAATATGAAGCCTATCTACACTGCATTGGCGTATAAGCTGACAAAGTGCTAATATAAATTTATCAGCCGCTGAAACTTCTATGATAGAATTTATTATTGAGAAGTAGTAATTTTCTTTGTTTTCTTCAGAATCAGTTTGAAGCAGCTCATCTAATATGTAGGCAAAGTTTGAAGGCATTTTCTTACGTATTTTTGATCTTGTATATTTACTTGTAACGAGTTTGCATATTCTAATAAGTCTATATATAGTAATTCTGCACCAGTCAGCAAATTCTTTTTCAGATGATTTATTATTAACCACATTTTTTGTATCTACAATTAATATTTGAAGCTCCACTCTGTCATGTTCAGTCAAAGTATTTTTAAAAAGAAGCTCTATTTTTTCACGTATAACCCCAGAAGAAGTACCAAGCAAATATTCAAAGCCTTCAGATTCTCCATGAATATCACTTAAAAAATATTCCGTTCCTTTAGGAAGTTTTGAAATAGCTTCTAAATTGATAATTTCAACAGAAGCATCATCTATAGTAGGATACTTTTTTGATAATAATTCTAAATAATCTCTATCTCTCATAAAATATCTCCAAAAATACTTATATACATATAGTAGTATATAAAAAAAGAATTGAAAATCTATAATTAAGATTAAAATAAATTAAAATGTATAAAATATATTGACAAAAAATTATATTGATATATAATAGCTAAACATAAAAGTTTACGGGATGTAGCGCAATTGGTTAGCGTACCTGCTTTGGGAGCAGGGGGTTGTGAGTTCGAGTCTCACCATCCCGAATGCGCTAGTAGCTCAATTGGATAGAGCAACTGCCTTCTAAGCAGTAGGTTACAGGTTCGATTCCTGTCTGGCGCGTATATAAACGTCTTTATCCCTTTTGTCAGCGTTTATAATGATAAAAAATAATAACTCTTTTTAATGTTTAAATGGCGAATGTAGCTCAGTTGGTTAGAGCGCCAGATTGTGGATCTGGATGTCGCGGGTTCAAGTCCCGTCTTTCGCCCTTATCTTTCTCATAATATATATACTTGATATTTTCCTATTATTAATGTACCATATTTGTAATTATTATTTACAAAGGTATTTATATGAAAAAAATAATTCTAATGCTTATTTTAATAACATCATTAAGCAGTATCAACGCATTTGCCGCAAGCGGTTTTGAAGCTATACTAAATGTGCCTTTTGGTGTTTCTGTAGGAATACCTAGAGGAATTTATGAAGATGCCAATATGAAAAGTACAGCTGGTTTTGATTCTGGTATAACTGCCCAGATTGGATATATGATAGGTTTAGGTAAAATAGGTGTTAGTATTTTAGGCGAGCTTGGATACAGCTATGACAGCTATAGATATTACTATACAGTAAATGTGGGCAGCCTAGTAAATTCTAAATATACTTATGGTTTGCACACACATAGTTTTCAAATCGGACTTCTTCCTAAAGTGAATATCGGAGCATTTGCTATAGGTGTGGGCTTTGGAGTAAAAATTCCTATATCAGGATATTCTACTTACAAAGCAGAAGGTTCTGTTGCAGGAATAGAAGGAAGCACTTCCAGTGATAAAGTATCTTTAAATAGAGACGATTTTAAAAATTATGACAGAAATGTTATTCCATATATGAAATTAACTTTTGATTATTCTTTCTTCTTCACTTCTAAAATAGCTCTAAATCTAGGTGCTTATTTAGGATATGATTTCGGGCTTGCTTATAAAGATCCTTCCAATGGGGAATATTATGGTATTGATAGTTTTGATATAGGTTTGCAGTTAGGTTTAAGATTTGCTCCTAAATTGTAAGAAATAATATAAATAAATATAATGATAAGACTGCTGACTATATATAATTAGCAGTCTTTATTTATATAGTTAATTTTATAAAACCTATTTATAGAGTTTTGTAAGTTTACTGTTTTTAATGTTAAATTTTTAATTTTAAATAAAAAATTAATTTAGTACGCCTTTATAGTGCAGCAAATTAGCATAGCATTCCTTATTATAAAAATATCAAATTTAAATTACTAATAAATAAGCACAATTACTTGTTTTACATATAAAACAAATTAGTACTATTTATTACTAATTTCATATTTACATTTACTCAAATAGCATCTAAACGAAAATAATAGTATAACTCTCAGTTGACAAACTTAAAAAATTTCAGTATATTATCAATGTATTAGACTTAAGGTATTTTTATGAAACATGTAAAAAAAATTTTATTAGTTGTATGTGCTTTACTAGCATTTAGTTCATATTCTTTTGCAAAAGGAAGTTTTGAAGCTATAGTGAATGTACCAGTAGGTATGTCTTTTGGCGGAGGTACAGGAGATGATATTTCTGCAAAGATAGGTTTTGATTCAGGGGTAAATGTAAAACTTGGATATATGTTTATCTTTAATAAATGGGCTTTTAGTATACTTGGTGATATAGGATATAGTTATGACAGCTATAAAATTTTTAGTTCATCATCAGTATTAGGTACAGCTATTAATACAACTGACAGCTTATATATACATGGATTTCAGATTGGAGTGCTTCCTAAATTTAATTTTGGAGCTTTTTCTTTGGGTATAGGTATTGGTGCTAAAGTGCCTTTGGCATTAACACATAAATATGAACGAACCGATAGAACTTCCAGCGGCACTGAAACAACTGTATCATATAATGAAAATCTTTACGGAGATGATATAAATAAATTATTAGAAAGCAATGTTATACCTTATTTAAAAGTTACATTTGAATACTCTATCTATTTTAATGATAAAATTGCTTTTAATGTAGGTGCTTATTTAGGATATGATTTCAATGTTAATAAGAAAAACATTGTTTACAGTTCTTATTTCTATGATACATATGAAACAAAAGTTGATACATTTGATATAGGTTTACAATTTGGCTTAAGGTTTGCTCCTAAATTGTAAACTATAGTGCATAATTGCCGATACTTGCATATAAGTACATAATTAGCGTCTGTGGCTTAATTGGATAGAGCAGCGGATTTCGGTTCCGTCGGTTGGGGGTTCGAGTCCTCTCAGACGCGTTTATAAAATATATTTGATTATTTCTTAAATTGTGATAAAATTAATTATTATATGGAGATAAAGGTATTAATGGAATGAAAGAAAAAACTTTAAAAAAATTTAATTTTGCTATTTTAATATTATTTCCTATAATACTTTTAATATTCTCAGTTACTTTTAATGTGTACAGTGTCGGAACCAAAAACCGAATAAATAAAAAATTAGAAAACTTTACCAATTCACTCTCTTTAAGAATGGAAAGCAAATATATGGATATGATGACCCTTTACTTTAAAGATGAGTTAAACAATTATGCCATAGCAAATGAATTTACTAACCTTGTAAAAGAACAGGTAAGATTAGGAGTTACTCCTCATTTTAATTCTCTTAAATTTTCAATAGATTATACAATCAGAACAAATATAAGAAATACTACTTACGGACTTTTATTTATATCTGTACTTATGTTTGTACTTACATTAGTACTTAATTTTACAAATAATAGTTTTGTAAGCAGTGGTAATGTAAATGCAGGTTCGGTAACAGATAATAATAAAACAGCTGATAAGTCTCAGGTAAAACCTATAAATAATGTAATAGATTCCTCTTCAAGCGATAATATTAAAGCTGAAATTGAGGCTATGTATAAAGACCTTGTTAAAGAGATTAAAAGTTCAAGAGATGAACAGGCTTTAGAAATATTGGAGAAAATGTTTCAGTTAGATGACAGAAATTATCTGGCTTTAAATGGGGCTGGTGTACTTCATACCAAAATATACAGCAGAGATAATGAAGAAGAGCATTTCAAAAAAGCTGATAAATATTTTGAATATGCTTTATCTTTATATAATCATAATGAAAATGTATCCAATAATAAAGCTATACTATACTCCATAAAATATGAACTTAAAAAATTAGAAGATGATTATGAAACTGCTTTGATAATATTTAATGATGCCTTGTCTTCAAATCATTTAGATCCGGAACTTCTTAATAATAGAGCTACTTTATACTCTGTAAAATATAAGATAAGCGGAGATGAGAATTTGTTTGAAAGGGCTTTAAATGATTATGATGAGCTTATAAAAATTGATTTCAACAATATTTATGCTTTAAACAACAGAAGTGCTATTTATTTCAATAAATATAAAAACTCAGGAGATAAAAAATATTTTGATAAGTCAATAGAAGACTGCAACACCGCTTTTAAGATTAATTCTTCTGAAGCTCTATATGATAATAGAGGATCACTCTATATATACAAATTCTAATATTATCTCGATATTCCAAGATGATTTTTTCGATACTCTTTCTCTAAATTACCAATATTTAAACTCTCATTAATATTTTTAAGTTTATCAGTTCTGTATATACTTGCCATATTATTTTTTTTATTGATTAAAAAATAGTTAAAAAGTTCAGTATCATCAATGCTCATAAGTGTTATATCATGAGTTGATAGTATAAGCTGCGAAGTTTCTCTCTCTATATCATTAAATGCACCTTTTTTAAATAGTCTGATAGTAAACTCTAATAATTCAGACTGCACTCCGTTAAATTCATCAACTATAGATAATGTACCGTTTATAATAGAACTTAATATATATACCAAATTAATAGCATATACTTTACTTCCTTCAGACTCTATCTCATCAAAATCGCTGCTGTAAGTGTCATGCCTTGAAACTAATCTCTTATTATCAAATACAAAAGAAAACTCACTTGCATTTATACTATCAACTATATTCAAATCATCAATATCAGTCATGTAAAGTAATTTTTTATAAGTATCCCATATATTATACTTACTAAAATATTCAAAAATCTCTACTATGGCATAAGAAGAAAAATCTGCCTCATTTGTAAATGGAAATAAAAAACATAGATTTTTGAATAATGATATATAATAATTAATTTCTTCTCTGTATCTGTCTGCTTTTTCATTTATATTATTTAATTTATTATTAAAAAAACTTAAGAAAGTATTTGTGTCTGGTATACTATCATCATAATCAAATATACCATTTGATATAGTATTTTTTTTCCTTTCAAATATTATATTATTATTTTTTGTAAATCTTTCTAAATCTATTTTTTTATTATTATTATCTAATACCAATTCATAGCTGCATATTTCATAATCATCATAAGAATAAAACTCCAAATAAAAACGGCTATTCTCATTTTTACCATAAATCATATTTGGATCTAAAAGCCTTTTTATACTGTCATCACTTGATACTATATATCCATTGTTGGAATAAAAAATATATTTTAAAGCATTAAGCAGATTACTCTTACCGCAGCCGTTATAACCGTAAAGAAGACATAATTTTGATATATACTCATTATTTATTTTTTTTGTATAAATAGTATCTTTATCAGCAGTTAAATTAAGTTCGGCTTCATCATAGAATGATCTGTAATTTGAAATAGTAAATTTTTTTAGCATAATTATTTATTATTGTTTATTTTGTTCATAATTTAATAACAAAAATAAAAGAATTTTGTAAAGCATTATTAATAATAGACTTGTTTCAAAACTCAATTTGTTAATACTCATAGTTTTTTAATTTAATATTTTTTTTAATTATAGTTGGGGCTTTGCTGCCGCACTCTGCGTGCCGTAGGCAGGTAAAAAGACTGCATATTTATATACCAAAATAATAATTTATACAACTATAAAACATTATGTTTCTAGTCTTAAAATTAAATAATTTTCATAATTAATCTTGTCAAGTAGTTTTCAAACAAGTCTGATATATTATCAAGGCTGTGTACAGAGTTATTTTAATAAATATTTTGTAGGCATTTTTTATAACTCTATTTTTTATAAATATTAAATGTAATAATATTAATTCAAAAAATCATTGACTAATATATTATATAAAATATAATTTCCTATAAATAAAAAAATCATAGGACATTATTATGAAGCGTAAATTATTATTAGTACTCTCTTTTAGCCTAATGATATTTGTATTATCATGCGGCGGAAGTAAAACTGATGAAGGAGCAATATATATAAATGTTGGTCCGGAACCCAAAACTATAGACCCTGCTTTAAACTCTACAGTTGACGGCAGTATTTATATTCAGCATGCTTTTGAAGGGCTAGCTACAAGAGATAAGGATAATAAAATAGTAGGCGGTACTGCTGAAAGCTGGGATATAAGTGAAGACGGTTTAACTTATACATTTCATATAAGAGATAATGCCAAATGGTCAGACGGAAAAAAAGTAACAGCTGAAGATTTTGTTTATGCTTGGCAAAGAGCAGTAGATCCTATAACAGCATGTGAATATGCTTATCAGTTTGAACCTGTATTAAATGCTATGGATATTAATTCCGGTAAAAAAGAAGTTTCTGAATTAGGGGTAAAAGCAATAGATGAAAATACTTTAGAGGTAAAATTAAATGCCCCTACAGCTTATTTTTTAGAGCTTGCTGCTTTTCCTACTTTCTATCCTATTAGAAAAGACATAATAGAAGAAAACGGCGATAACTGGACTTTATCTCCTGAAACTTATATAGGAAACGGTCCTTTTGTGATGACTGAAAGAAGAACTGATGACAGATTAATAATGTCAAAAAATACTAATTATTGGAATGCATCAAACATAATACCTGAAAAATTAGTGTTTATACTTATGCAAAACGGTACTGCTGCAGTTGCTGGTATAAAAGAAGGCTCTATACATTTTGCCAATAATCCTCCGCTTCAAGATATTGAAAACTTAAAAAGCGAAGGCTTAATGCATATCTCACCATACTTAGGTACATATTATTATTGTCTTAATATCACAAATGAGGCATTAAAAGATGAAAGAGTACGTAAAGCATTGACATTAGCGATAGACAGAAACTATTTGACAGAACAGGTAACAAGAGGCGGACAGCTTCCTGCAAGTGCTTGGGTTCCTAGCGGAGTAAGCGATGCTGATAATGCTGATTTTAGAGAAGTAGGAGGCGATTATTATAGTGTAAAAGCTGAAGATTATCAAAAAAATCTTGAAGAGGCTAAAAAACTTATGGAGGAAGCAGGATATACTAACGGAGCAGGTTTCCCAGTAATAGAGTTTAAATCCAATTCTGGAGAACATATACAGATATTTGAAGCTGTACAGCAGATGTGGAAGGAAGGTTTGGGTATAGATTCTACTATATCACAGGAAGAATGGGCTACTTTCCAAGATACAAGACAGCATAAAAACTTTGTTATAGCCCGTCATGGCTGGATTGCTGATTATAATGATCCTATGAGCTTTTTGGGCGTATTCTTAAGTTACAGCGTTCAAAATAACGGAGGATATTCAAATAAGGCTTATGATGATAAATTAAAATTAGCTATGTCAACTATAGATCAAAATATAAGAATGAAAGCTATGCATGAAGCTGAAGATATACTTATGAATGATATGGGATTAATACCGATTTATTTTTATACTGATCCTATTATAATTAGTAAAAAATTATCAGGTGTTGTTTTCGATCCTTTAGGTTCTCATAAATTCTTCTATGCAAAGTTAGATAAATAATTTTTAAGTTTGTTAAAAATTAGTTTTTATGTTTTTAATATTTTCGGGTACTAGCCATGCTAAGTGCATGTATGTACCCGATTCTTTTGCCGTCTGATATGCATACCATAGTCAATCGAAGTCGGGAAAAAGTTGAATAAAAAAATTGACAAACTTAAAAATTTTTAGTATATATTCATCATAAACTTCTATTTACAAATGTAAACGTATAATTTTTAAATTTTATTCTCAATTCCCACCCTTTAATTTTAAGCATTATTATGTTATTTATAAATTATTTTTTATCTTTTAGCTTTTACTGTTATTATAGCACCCACCCAAGCGATTTTTTAATTTA
>NZ_CASEGO010000075.1 GCF_949287625.1 uncultured Brachyspira sp.
CATAGGTATTCCTTTTTGTTTGTTGTGATAATTTAAATTATAAGGAATACCTCCTTTTTTTAAACTAAAACTGTGCAATATCTATGGCTCTTAAACAAGGTTGTAAAATTATGTAATTTATATTATTATATAAAAGTATTGGAGTATATTTATGAGTAATTATGAAATTGATTTTATAGAAGTAGGAGATAGTAGTGCAGATGCCATAGCATTAAGATATAAAATTAATGATTATGATGATTATACTGTAATGGTAATAGATGGAGGCAATAAAGAAACAGGAGAAAATCTAGTTAATCATATTATAAAATATTATAATACTAAACATATAAACTATGTTATTAATACCCACCCTGATTCTGACCATTCTTCTGGATTAACAGTTGTACTTGAAAACCTAAAAGTTGATCGACTATATATGCATAGACCATGGGAACATATAGATGAAATTTTAAATAAAGCAACTTTAGGAGATGAAAGAGTAACAGAAAATAGTTTAAAAAATAGATTTAAAACCACTTATTATAAATTTGCGTATCAATTAGAAGAAATAGCAAAAAATAGGAATATAAAAATAATAGAACCATTTGCAGGTACAGAAATAGGAATATTTAAGGTATTATCACCATCAAAAGAATTTTATTTAGATTTAATAATAAACTCTGATAAAACTTATGAATTAGAAGGAAAGTATAATGATAATAAATTGATAAATGAAAACAAAGAAAATTTATTTTCTAATATAAAAAATAAAATAAAAGAATGTTTTAATATAGATACCTTAGAAACAGACCCTACAACATCAAATGAAAATAATACTAGCGTAATTATGCATGGAATAATAGATAATAAAGGTATATTATTTACAGGAGATGCTGGAGTAATTGCTTTAAATAAAGCTTATGAATTTAAAAAAGATATAAAAGATAAATTATACTTTATGCAAATTCCACATCATGGAAGTAAACATAATATTAATTCTGATGTATTAAATAAAATTGTAGGAAAGATTATTTCTATAAATGATCCTAAAACTAAAACAGCATATGTATCAGCTGGAAAAAATGATAAAAAACATCCTAGAAAATGTGTAACAAATGCATTTTATAGAAGAGGATTCAAGATTTATACAAATAAAAAAGGTACTATATGTCAATTTCATAATACTCCTTTACGATATGGTTGGAATTCTCCAAAAGAACTAGATTTTTTTGATGAATATTATGAAGAATAAAATTATTGCTTTTCTTTAGTTAAATCAAAGGCTATAACATTTGTAACAAATTTTAATGCTTTACTATGTGTTATAATAAAACTCAAAAATAACATAAATATTAGAAATATTATATAGTATAAATGAAATGAAAATATTTTTAAAGTAAAAATATTTATAACATATAATATTAAAATAAAGAAAGTATTAAAAAAAATATCTCTACATAATAGAAAATCTCTTTGAGAATAAAAAATTACAGATTGATTTCTATTTGATGAATATATTTTATACCACTCTGAATTTTCATATTCATACTTTTCATTTTTATCAGTAGGAATATTTCTATATATATTTTCATATTTTGTTAAAACCTCATTTCTTGTAAATCTTATATCTTTTAATTTGCCATTTTCTATTTTAGAAAAAATTATTTTAGCTGGAAGTTTTTTAAAACCAAAAAATTCTATTATGGTTTCTTTATATGAAAATATTGAATCTAAAATAAATGAAAAGATATATATTAAAGATGTTCCTAAAAGTAAACTAAAATTTTTATTAAAAATATCATTTAAAGATATATTATTTTTATCTTCTATATAAAATAAGACTATTAAACAAGCTATTGAATAATATTTAAGTTCTTTATTTCTATAATCTTTTAAATCTTTCATACATGTCCTCAATAATATTTTATAAATAATTTAAATTATAAATAAAAACCTTAAATTATCAACCCACTATATATACCATTAAATCTAAACAAGGGCTAACAGCCCGAGCCATAAAATTAATAAAAATTTTTTTTGCTTCTTTTTTTCAAAAAAAGAAGTATAACTCAATACCAGAAATAAAGAGTTATACCTCAAGATTGTAAATGTTTTTTGTTTCTTTTTTACAAAAAAGAAATGCCATTTTTTTGGTTCTTTTTTTGGGCAAGCAAAAAAAGAACAGTGAAAAAGTTTGCTTTCTTTACAAAGAACTAACCCTCAATAATCCTTATCTCTTCCTCGCTCAACCCATACAAAGAGTATACAATTTTATCAACTTCCCCCTCAATCTCCGAAGTGTCCTTGTTCTCTTTTTTAGCAATGATTATTTTATCTACTAATTGTATTATATCTTTTTCAATTTTTTCATCAACTTCTATAATAGGTAAAACCTCTATATACATACCTAACATTCTTATTGCTGAATCCCCTAATATAACATTATTATTTTTAAAAAACCACCAATAAAGTTTAGAATTCAATAAAGACAATAAAACTTTTAAATTATATTTTTTACTAGTCATTATATAACCTGTATTACCTATGAATGACTTGCATTCATCTAAAGCATATGAAGCTTCTTGACAAATTTCTTGGTATATAATTTTGTCTTTTTCAAAATCTTCATAATAAGAAGCAGCACATCTTTGCAATGCATACCATTCATAACGTATACCTGTTTCTGCTTTATTTCTTTTTTGAAGTTGCTCTTTAAAATTAAGTAAATGATTATATATTGCTTTATAATTATTTTTAAATTCTTCCTCTGCCTTTAAAGAAGCACCGATTATAGTATTATCTTTATTTAAAGGAAAATGCCAAGGTATAAATAATAGATATAAATTATTATAATCATAACAATACCTTTTTATATCTCTTCCCCTAAGTAAAGGTTTGATAACTTCTGCACTCTTTTTATCTTCTTTAATAAGCCTATCCTTAGTTTCCTCATCAATAATAAAAGCATCATTAAATCCAGTTGTTATTCCTCTATTTATTTCAATACCATAATCTTTTAAAGACTTATATTTAGATATTTTATTTAATATACTATTTTCATCTTCATTTAAAATTATCCAAGAGCTGTTATCTTTCTTAGGATAAATAAAACACTCTTTTTCTACGCCTGATAATTTATCTTTTTTAGAGCTGATAATATCATCGCATAAACTTATTTTATACGCATTAATTTTCTCCTGAATATCTGCTTTACGCTTACCATAACTGATGATATTAGTATCCACCGTAGCACTTTCAAACCAATTAGCACCCAAGTCTATAACCTCATAAACATAAGCCCTATCATATAAAAACTTCCTCGTCCTCTCTCCATAACCCGCACGCATCCACTTATTAGATATTACTGCACTTACAATACCGATGTCATCAATCAATTTATTAAAAGTCATTTCCATAAATAATTGATAAATATCTGCAACTTTGCTGTCTTTCTTATCAAAATAATCTAAATATTGATGATTTCCTGTAAGCTGAAAATATGGCGGATTCATTATCACCAAATCAAATTTATCTACTCCAAACATCAAACCGCTGTCAAAAAAATCATAGCTTTTTAGCATGTCAAACGGATTATAATTTTCTAATTTCGCATTATGATTAGAATACTCTTTGATAAGCCTTAAAATCTCCTTTCTTATACCATTCTTATTCTCATAACTCGCATTAAAATACTCCCGCATATTTTTGATAAGCTCATTCTTATCCCAAGTAAGAGATATCAAATTCACTTCTTTATCATCAAGCTCTATCAAACTATTAGCCGATACTATTTTAAATTCCAAATTAGGAAGTATTTCCAAATCTATAAACTTCTCATCGCTTTTTATATCCGTATAATAACTGCTCTTTAATAATTCTATCCATAACCTTAAACGGCATATATTTACAGAGTTCGGATTTATATCAACCCCATAAAGCTGATTACTTATAATATGCTCCTTAGCTTCAAATAATGTCTTTTCTATCTCCTGCTTTCTCTCTGTAATACTATCATTTTCTATATTATACTTAAAATGAGTACCATCTATATAATTTATAACAAGCTCATCTTCCGATATATTAACATCTATATTATCATGCAAAACTCTAAACTCGCTCTTTATCCTTATAAGCTCATTCAAACAAGCAACCAAAAAGTGTCCGCTTCCGCATGCAGGATCTATTATCTTTATAGAGTTCAAAATATCTTTTATATTATCCCTATAAATATGTATATTAGCCCTCACATAATTTTTTACTTCTTCTATATTATTAAAATGCGTATCTGTAAAATATTTATTAAACTTCTCAATTATAATCTTCTCTATGCTGTACCTTGACATATACATAGTAATAGCAGGCGGAGTAAAATGCGAACCGTCTTTATAACCGTTAAGCCTTTCAAATACAAGACCCAAAACTGAAGATTTTATTATTGTATTTTTATCTGCATTCTTAGCATCAGCATTAAATACATAACAATTCAAAAATCTAAGTATATACTCCAAAAATGTTAATTGACTGCTGTTAAAATCCCTATCATTATAAAGTATGCTTCCAGACATTACTTTCATTCTTGAATCATTATTCAATTTTGTTATAGAAAAAATCAGCTCATCTTTACCCTCTTCAAATAATGAACTGTTAAGATAAGGTATATAATTATAATCATTACTAGATGACCTCATATTTTTAGGCTTAGCAAGCACATTAAAAAATAATGTATATAAATAATTATAATCTTTAATCTTAAAAGGATTTAATATATCCAAATGCTTATCATTTCTAAAAGTTCTAAGCTGTGCCTCAAGTATCTTCAAAAATAATATTCTATTAACCCATATAATATTAAGTTTCAAAGCCTCATCAAATATTTCATTTTCATTTGCTTTATCACTGCTATTTCTAATTACGTCCATAGTAAGCCTTATTAAACTATTATGAACATTAGATAAACGCAATTTTTTTTCTTTATCTTCTTCAAGCCCCATCATATAAATTATTTCTTTATAAAAAGTATTCGATATAGAATTAATATCATTTCCAAGTTTAACAGAACAAATATTATAAGAATTAAAAAACCTGTATATAAGAGTCTCATCATCATTAAATAAATCTATCTTATATCCGATAACTTCAAGATTAATATTCTCTAAAAATCCGCCGCAAATCTTATAAAAAGTTTCATTTTTTACTTTACTGTTTTCATTAAAATAATTTACTATCTGATTATCATTAATAAGTTTTTCAAAATCATATTTGGAAAATAAATATACTTTTTCAAAATTAGTAATAATAATATTATCAATATTAAAATCTTTATTATCTTTATTTTTTCTGCTTTTATAGTAATAAAGTATAGTCTGATAAAAACCTTTATAAAAATAATCATTATCTTTTATCATTTCTTCTTCATTATTATAGTTTTTAGTCTCTATAATAGTTTTAATATTGTCATCAAATTTGATAACCAAATCTATTTTACCTTTTGTATTGCTGTCATATCCGAAAGCATTAACTAAAAATTTATTTAATATACCCTTACAATGTTCTTCTGTCTCACCTTTATCTTTAGCATTATTTATTTGATTTCTATACCACTTAATATCTCTTTTAAAAAAATCCAATTTATCATTATCAATTTCATAGTTCAATAGATTTCTTAATTTTAATAATTCTTTTGCATTTTTAGTAATAGACTTCATAAACAACACTCCAATCGTAATGATATTATTATACAGTAAAACAAAATAAAAACAAACAAAAAGGACAGCCATTATTAACAGCCGCCCTTTTATTTTCTCAATAATATTTAATAAATTAATAATAAAAATATTTAAACTAAAAAAATGCAGTCTTTGGGTTCTAGACGCATATGTGATTTGTATTGGTTCCAAAAGAAGTGGTAATTGGCAGTCTGCTCCGCACAACTATAAATAAAATGAATTTTGAAACAAGTATGATATAAAACAGACAATTTAAATTTATAACACAATACCCAAACCTCACATTTTGCAACTAAATGTACATATATAAATTGCATCAAATATACCACAAATACAAACACAGAAATATTTTCTTTAAATTTACCTTTACATATAAAACAAATATATAACAATACTTGAGTTTTAATATATTCTATATATAATATAATTATGAGTAAGGATAATAAAATAAAAATTAACCCTAATATACTAAAATGGGCATTAAATAATTTAAATTATAGCATATCTCACTTTGCTAAAAAAATTAATGTAAAAGAGCACATTGTTCAAAAATGGCTCAATGGAGAAGATTATCCTACATATAAACAATTAGAAAAAATATCATATGAAGCATTAAAAATATCTACTACAATGTTTTTTTTTGATGAAATTCCAAAAGAAAATTTAAAAGCATATTTTAGAACTACATCAAATTATACTCTTGAAAATTTAGACCCAAATATAATGATATTTATAAAAAAAATAAAATATTTACAAAATGATTTATTAGAACTTTTTAATAATAAAAATCCAAGTAATAATTTTATACTTGATAAAATAAAAGAAATAGATAATAATAACATAGCTTATATAGCTTTAAAACTTAGAGATATATTAAATATAGATATTAATGCACAAAAAAACTTTAAAAAACCAGAAATAGCTTTAAAAAAATGGAGAGATGCCATAGAAAAAAATGGAATATTAATTAGAAAAAATGCCTTAAAAAATAACGATATATCAGGTTTTTGCTTATATGATAAAGTTTTTCCAATTATAGTTATTAATAATTCTCTGCCATTTAATAGACAAATATTTACTATTTTTCATGAAATAGCTCATTTAATATTTAAAGTTAGCGGAATAGATGAAATTGATGAAAATTTTTCTAATTTAGCAAACAATAGTAAAAATATAGAAATTTTATGTAATAATTTTGCTTCAGAATTTTTATTGCCAAAAAACGAAATATTAAAATTCTCAAATTATAAAATAGATGATGATATAATATTAAATATTTCAAAAGACTTTTCTGTTAGTAGAGAAGTTGTTGTAAAAAGATGTTTAGATATCAATTTAATAGAACAAAATCAGTATAATGAATATATAAAAAAATACACTAAAGAATATTTTAATTATAAAAGGAAAAATAATAATAAAAAAAGTGGGGGAAGTTTTTATAACACACATTTTTCATATTTAGGTGAAAACTACATTAAATTGATATTTAATGAATATTATGAAGATAAAATTAATAGAAACGAATTACTTAACTTTTTAGATCTTAATAAAGATGAATATGCAGATAAAATAGAAAGTCTATTATACAATAGGGAAGAAAAAGAATGAGATATTTATTAGATACAAACATTTTTCAGCCTATATTAAATTATTATTATAATGATGTATTTATTAATTTTTGGAATAAATTTGATGAAATGGTTAAAAATAATAATATAATATCTGTTAGAGAAGTATATAAGGAATTATCCAATAGCCCTAAAAAAGAATTTCTTAAAAACTATAAAAATATTTTTCTAGAACCTAATAATAATGAAATAGGAATGATTAAAGAAATGCTAAAAAATCCTAATTTTATAAATGAAAAATCAAGAAATAAAATAAGTAGCGGTAAACCTTATGCTGATTTATATATAATAGCAAAAGCAAAATTTGAAAATTGTACTGTTGTAACAGACGAAGTTTTTACTGCGAATGCTCCTAAAATACCAACCATATGTAAATACTATAATATAGACTGTATCAATATGCATAGTTTTATACGTTCTATCAATATAAAACTATAATAAAAATACGAAAAGTATTACTCTGCTTATATATTTCAATTTATTAAAAAAAATATTATCAATCCATTTACCTACATATGTAAACAAGGGCTAACAGAACGAGACACAAACTTAATAATTTTTTCAAAAAAGAAGTATAACTCAATACCAGAAATAAAGAGTTATACCTCAATATTGTAAATGCTTTTTATTTCTCGCCGTAGGCGGGCTTTGCCTGTGCCACAAAAGAAATGTTTTTTTGGTTCTTTTTTGACACCAAAAAAGAACAGGAAAAAAAGTTTGCTTTCTTTACAAAGAAGTTATAATAAAAAAGGACAGCCGTTATACACAGCCGCCCTTTTAATATTTAAAAATTATATTATTTTTTATTTAACTGCCTCAGCACATCTAGTACATAACTCTTTATGCTCGCTGTCTTCGCCTACACTCTCATAATGTCCCCAGCAGCGAACGCATTTTTCATGGCTTGCTTTCTCTGTCTTAACAAATGAAACGCCGCCCTCTATGAATGTATCGTCCTTGCTGTCAGAAAGTGTTACTTTACTTACGATGAATATCTCGTTTAAATATTTTTCATATTTAGTAAGCAAGTCTTTAGTTGCTGCTTCTTTAGTGCATATTGTTATATAAGCCTCTAAAGATTTACCTATTGTGCTATTATCTCTAGCTCTTTCAAGTGATAATAATACATCATCGCGTACTTTAAGAATTGAAGCCCATTCTTTTTCTAACTCTAAATCAATTAAATTATCATCAGCTTTAGGATATAACTCTAAATGTACAGAAGAAGCATTTTCTCCTTTGTAATATCCCCAAACCTCATCAGTTGTGAAAGGAAGTACAGGAGCTATTAATTTTACTAATACATCTAATATCTCAACAAGTACAGTCTGAGCACTTCTTCTTGAAAGCGAATCTTTTCTATCACAGTATAATCTATCTTTTATAATGTCAAAGTAAGTAGCAGAAAGCTCAACAACACAGTAATTTATAAGTCTTTGATAGAATAAATGAAACTCATAACCCTCGCAGGCTTTATCAGCAACTTTTATAAAGCTATGAAGTCTTGATAATGCATATCTGTCTACAGGAAGTAAATCTTTAACTTCAATTTTATCTTTAGTGAAATCAAAATCAGAAATATTTCCTAACAAATATCTAAAAGTATTTCTTATTTTTCTGTAATTGTCAGCAATAGCCTTCATCATGTTATCACCAACACGTGCATTGTGAGTGAAGTCCTCGCTTATACACCAAAGTCTTAATATATCAGCACCGTATTTGTCAATAACTTCTAAAGGTGAAACAACATTGCCTGCACTCTTATGCATAGCTCTGCCTTGCTCGTCTAAAGTCCAACCATGAGTTACAAGCTCTTTGTATGGAGGTATTCCTCTTATAGCCATAGAAGGCCAAATTGCAGCTTGGAACCAACCTCTGTATTGATCGCCTCCCTCTAAATATATATCAACAGGGAAAACTCCGTCTAAATCTTTATTAGTTTTCTGTGCCGCAAAAGATGATACACCAGAATCGAACCAAACGTCCAAAATATCCTCTTCTTTACCAAAGTCAGAAGAACCGCATTCGCATTTAGTGCCTTCAGGAAGTAAATCTTTAGCCTCTAATTCAAACCAAACATCCATTCCTTTAGTTTTTACTATTTCAGCAAAATGTCTTGTAGACTCAGCAGTTAATAAAGTTTTTCCGCACTTCTTACAATAGAATGCAGGTATAGGAACTCCCCAAGAACGCTGTCTTGATAAACACCAGTCAGGACGATTTTCAAGCATTTTCTGCATTCTATCATGTCCCCAAGTTGGATACCATTTAATATTATCTAAAGATTTAACGGTTCTTTCATCTATATTGTCATGCTTCATATCCATAAACCACTGAGAAGTAGCTCTGAATATCAAAGGATTTTTACATCTCCAGCAAATAGGATAACTATGTGTAACTTTCTCTTTATAGAATAATGAGCCGTTATTTTCAAGTATTTCAATTACTTTAGGGTTAGCATCTCTTACTTTCATGCCCTGCATTTCTGGAAACTCGCTAGTATATCTTCCAGCTTTATCTACAGGACAATATATATCAAGTCCGTAATTAACTCCTGTCTGATAGTCTTCCATACCATGACCTGGAGCAGTGTGAACAACACCTGTACCAGCAGTAGCCTCAACATAGTCAGCAAATACAACAGCAGACTTTCTATCCTTTATAAATGGGTGAGCTATTTCAAGTTTTTCAATCTCTTCTATAGATACTGGAATCATATCTCTGCCTTCTGCTTTCATGTCTTTTTTGCCAAGAACAGTATCAACTAGGCTTTTAGTCATTATTGCATATCTTCCGTCTATTTCAACAGCTGCATAATCTAAATCTCTATTGAAAGCACAAGCCATATTTGAAGGAAGTGTCCAAGGAGTAGTAGTCCATATCATAACATCAACATTGCCGTTTAGTTTATCATTGATTTTATTTAATACTGGAAATCTTACATAAACACTTGTAGAAGTATGATTATCGTCATATTCTATTTCGGCAGCAGCCAAGGCAGTTTCACAGTCCATACACCAGTGAATAGTTCTAAGTCCTTTATATATATATCCTTTCTCTACAAGTTTAGCAAATACTTCAACTATTTCAGATTCATATTCAGGCGACATAGTAAGGTAAGGATTTTCCCAATCACCCATAACGCCAAGTCTTTTAAACTCTTTTCTTTGAATATCAATATATTTCTGAGCATAAGCACGGCATTTTTTTCTCATTATAAATTTAGAAGTTTCTTTATATTTATCTCCCAAACTTTCCTGCACCTTTAATTCTATAGGCATACCATGACAGTCCCAGCCAGGAACATAAGGCGAATCAAAACCTTTAACAGATTTATACCTTACAATAATATCTTTAATAATTTTATTCAATGATGTTCCAATATGAATGTCTCCATTCGCATAAGGCGGTCCATCATGTAAAATACATTTAGGAGCACCTTTTCTTAATTCTCTAAGCTGTTGGTAAAGTTTTTCTTCGTCCCATTTTTTTATTATTTTGGGCTCTTTTTCCTTCAAACCTGCTTTCATAGGAAAAGCGGTTTTAGGTAAATTGATAGTAGAACTATAATCCATCTTATTTTTGCTCCATTTTTTTAATTTTATAAAGATATTCAATTTTATACTATAAGAGAGAATTTTACAAGTTTTTATTTAGCCTTAATTTAATATATATGTTGACAAAAATGCTAATGAATATATATTAATAAAAAGAATATAATGAGGAATAAATGTTTAACAAATTAATTAAAGAAATAGATCAATAAAAGAAAAATTATATTTAGAAAATGAAATAAATATAATAAAAAGTTATACTAGAGAACAAGCGATATCAGAATTAATAAAATCTCAAAAATTAGAAGATAGAATTAAGCATATAGATGATTTTATAAAAAAGGTTCAATTATGAATATTATAGATAAAATAATATGCGGTGATTCAATAAATATAATTAAAACTATCGATAGTGAAACTATACATGCTATTATATCAGATATACCTTATGGAATATCTTATGAGGACTGGGATGTATTACATAATAATTCTAACTCAGCTTTAGGAGGATCTTCAAATGCCCAGTTAGAAATGGGTACTTTATTTAAAAGGAGAGGAAAGCCTTTAAATGGATGGAGTGAAGCTGATAAAAAAATACCTTTAGAATATCAGGAGTGGTGTTCTTCTTGGGCTTCAGATTGGCTTAGAGTTTTGAAACCAGGAGCAAGCTGTTTCATTTTTGCAGGAAGAAGATATGCACATAGATGTATAGTAGCACTTGAGGATGCAGGTTTTACATTTAAAGATATGCTTGCTTGGGAAAAAAATTCTGCTGCTGCCAAAGCTCAAAGATTATCTGCTATATATGAAAGAAGAAATGATATAGAAAATTATGAAAAATGGAAAGGCTGGAGAGTTGCTAATTTAAGACCAATATTTGAACCTATATTGTGGTTTCAAAAACCATATAAAATAGGATCTACAATAGCAGATAATGTAATAAATAATGATGTTGGTGCTTGGAATGAAGAGGCAATAAAAAAGTATTGTATAAATCATAAAAACAATAATTTTTTTGATAATATAATAAAAGTAGATATAACCAAATATGATTCTGGTATGCATGTTAATCAAAAACCTGTAAAATTAATGGAATTATTAATATCATTAGTAACAAAAGAAAATGCTGTTATTTTAGATCCTTTTGTCGGTTCTGGAACTACTTGTGTAGCTGCTAAAAATACAAATAGGCACTATATAGGTATAGATATTGACAGCAATAATACAAATATAGCGAATAAACGATTATTAGATGAATGCTGTCAATTAAAATTAAATTTATAAATTAATAATATGAATACTATTAATTATTTATTAATAACATCTTTTATAAGCTAATAAAAGATGTTGTATATGTTGTAAATATAAAATAAATTTTTTGTTTCATATAATATAATCAATCGTATCCCTATGATTTTTTGTCTCAGATACTTTATCTCTTCATTCATCTGCATTGGCATTTAATAATAGTAAATAAATACCCAAAACTTAAAAATTTTTCAGTATATATTTTGCAAACGCTTCAAAGCCTTATTATTGGAGGAAGATATTATTTCTAAAACAGTATGAAACAATACTAATATTCAAAACGCTTTGAAACCTTGTATTTGAGGGTGAAGTATTTATATAAATTAGTATGAAACAGTATTAAATCTTCTATACTTGATAAACTTTTATACGCGAGGATATAGCATAAAATTGTAAAAAAAAATCAATTTTATACTTGCTATTTGTTTAAAATAATATATAGTGTAATAAATTTAAATATAAATTTAATTTAGTATTATAAATTTAATAATACATTTAAAAATTTTTAAATTAAAATAGAAATAAATGTCTTTAATGATATTTATAATAAAAAACTAATTAAAAGGAGATTTTACCATGAGTAAAAAAATTTCAACAATCTTTCTAACCCTATTTTTAGTAGGAGTGTTATCAGTAAGCTGTTCCAATGAGGATAAAACAGGAGCAGGAGATACTACAAAAGGCATAGAACAGTATAATGGTTATACTTATGTATCAAAAGATAGTTTTGATGCTTCAAGTGTAATGCCGGGTTTAACAACAGCATATTTATTGGTATCTATAAAAGACGGTCAAGTAGCAACTTTACCTAATGATAATAATACAACAGCTCCAGATTTTACAGGAACTTATTTTACTGTAACAGGTTCTGGTACTGATTATAGTTTTTCTAATCCTGATTTTGAAGGAACACCAGATTCTATTGTTGGTACTTTAAAATTTTCTGATAATTCTGTAACAGTTAAATTTACAAAAAATACAGTAATGCCTAGTATTACAGAAATAGTTTGCAATAAAAAATAATAATCAATCATATTTTTAGCTAAAGGCTTTGCTTGTATTTTCAGGTGAAGCCTTTTATTTTGCATAATATAAAAAACTTAAAAATTATGACAGTTTTTGTCGCAAACATATTATATAATTAATAGATAACAAAATTAAAAGGAGGCTTTTTATGGCTCAAAATTTTTACTGTGAATATTGCGGTGCTAAATACACATCAATAGCATCATTAACTAGCGGTTATTGTCTTAAGCACCCGAACGGTCCTAACAAGGGTAAGCATAAACTTTATGAAGGCGGTGAGAAGTCAGAATATTTTTGCAAGTACTGCGGGGCTAAAAATAAATCTTTACAGTCATTAGTAAATGGTTATTGTCTCAAACATCCTAATGGCCCTAATAAGGGTAAGCATGCACCGGCATTGTAAAATAAAATTCCATATTATTTATCATATAAATAAAAATATGAATATGCTTGATTTTATGAATTAATAATTTATAATAAGCTATTATCAAATAAATTTGAGTTTCTGGTTATTTAATTATAATTAGAAGCTCAAAATTTTTTATAAGGGCTTAATTATGAATAAAAAAATATTATCATTTTCTTTTGTATTATTTTTAATATCTATTTTTTCTACTTATCAAATTTCTTATGCTCAGACAAAAACTTCTATTAGAGTTCCTGAATATGGTACTGGTATCAATAAAAGTTGGGACGATAGATTTTGTGTTGGATTTGTAAATGTTACTAAGAATGGAAGTTCTTTAGGAGAAACTCAGATGAAAGTTTTGGGTTCAAGAAACACTTACAGAGATAAGGGTACTTTATCAATAATATTATATTTAGAAGATTTATACATTGAAAGTGAAATACCAGCAAAGCATATAGTTGAAATTAAATCTTCTGATTTTTCAATACATTCAATATTAACTGCTGAAAATTTTGATAAACCTATAATATTTAAAACATCTACTTTTAGATATGAAAGAGCCTCTCTTTATATAAATGCAACTATTACTATAGATAAAGATGTTTATACTGTAAAAGGTACATTAAGACATGATCCTAATGCTAAAGATTAAATTTTATTTAATTAAAACGCACGGTAAACAAAACTCTGAAATATAATTAAATACTTTTTTATATTTTTACTAAAATAATTATACTTGTTTCAAAACTAAATTTATAAATTTTTAATTTAATATTTTTAAATTTAGTTGGGGCTTTGCCCCAAACCCCAGTTCTTTTATTGGTATAAAAGAA
>NZ_CASEGO010000076.1 GCF_949287625.1 uncultured Brachyspira sp.
AAAATGCTTCTTTAGTTACTGAAGCTACTTCTGCATCAGAATCATTATTAAATGAGGCTAATGAACTTATTAAAGCAATAGAATATTTTAAATTAAAAAGCTAAAATAAATTACGATTTTTATATAACTTGGGCTTTACTTCATATATGGTAATCCCAAGTTATTTTTATTTGTTATTTTAGTATGTAAATATTCAGTCACTTTTATTATATAAGGAGGTGTACTTCCGAGTATGTGCATAGATGTAAAAAATAACTGTGTTTTTGGCAAATCTCAAACTATAATAAAAAAATATAAATATTAATAAATTGACTTTTGAAACAAGTATAATAAATCATTATTTGACAATAATAAAATTTTGTTATATCATGTAATATAATTTTATTTTATAAGGAATTATTATGTCTTCATTAAATACTCAGATAAGAAAAGATATAGTAAGTATGGTTTATAATGCCAATTCTGGTCATATAGGCGGCTCATTGTCATTGGTAGAAATAATGCATACTCTATATTTTAAGATTATGAACATAGACCCTAAAAATCCTAAAATGGACGCGAGAGATATACTTATAATGTCTAAAGGTCATGCTTCAGCTGTACTTTATTCAACATTAGCACATAGAGGATATTTTCCTACAGATGAGCTTTTAACTTACAGAAAATTAGGCTCAAGACTTCAGGGGCACCCAGATAAAAAACATTTACCAGGTGTTGAAGCTTCTACAGGTTCTTTAGGTCAGGGAGTTTGTATTGCAGTTGGTATTGCTTTAGGATATAAATTAGATAAAAAGAATGGTAAAATATTTGCTATAGCAGGTGACGGAGAGGCACAGGAAGGAAGTTTTTGGGAATCAGCAATGGCTGCTTCTAATTATAAACTTGATAACTATACATTAATAATAGATAATAACGGACTTCAGATAGATGGTAAAAATGATGATGTTATGAGTTTAGGTGATTTAGAAGCCAAAATGAAAGCATTTGGTTTTGAAACATTTATAGCTGACGGACATAATGAGGCAGAACTTGAAGAAATATTTAATAAAAAAGTATCAGGTAAGCCTAAATGTGTAATAGCTAAAACTATTAAAGGAAAGGGAGTTTCATTTATGGAAAATGCAGTAGGCTGGCATGGTAAAGCTCCTAATAAAGAAGAATATGAAAAGGCTATGGAAGAATTAAATAAACTTGATTAATTAAATGATGAATATTTAAGGAATTAATATTATGGAAAAAAAGGCAATAAGAAATGCTTACGGCGAAGCTTTAAAACGCCTTGGTGAAATAAATAAAAATGTTGTAGTTTTAGATGGGGATTTGTCTGGTTCTACTATGACAAAGATTTTTAAATCTGCTTTTCCAGAAAGATTTTTTAATATGGGAATAGCAGAACAAAATATTATGGGGGCAGCTGCTGGACTGGCCATAGATGGAAAAATACCTTTTGCTTCTACTTTTGCTATGTTTGGTGCAGGACGTGCTTTTGAAATTATTAGAAACTCTATTTGCTATCCTAAACTTAATGTTAAAGTAGCAGTTACTCATGCTGGTATATCTGTAGGAGAGGACGGTGCTAGCCATCAAAGTATAGAAGATGTATCAATTATGCGTTCTATACCGAATATGACAGTAATAGTGCCTTGTGATGCTATAGAGGCAGAAAAAGCTGTATTTGCTGCTGCAGAGTTTGACGGACCTTGTTATTTAAGAATGGCAAGACCTGCTACAAATATAATTACAAATGAGAATACTCCTTTTAAAATTGGCAAAGCTAATGTATTAAGAGAGGGTAAAGATATATGTATATTCGCTTCTGGTATTGTTGTACCAGAGTCACTAGAGGCTGCTCAAATGGCTGAAAAAGACGGTATATCTGTAACAGTTGTTAATATACATACTATAAAACCTATAGATAGAGAATTAGTTGTTGATATGGCTAAAAAACACAATAAATTAATTAGTGTTGAAGAGCATTCTATAATAGGAGGGCTTGGTTCTGCCATATCTGAAGTTTTAACTGATGAATATCCTAGTAAATTAATAAGACTTGGTATTAAAGATACATTCGGTGAATCTGGAACTGTTGATGAGCTTATGAATAAATATGGGCTTAATGCTAAGGCTATATATGAAGCTTTAAAATAATAAAGCATAAAAAATGATAATAAAAAAGGAATAGAGAATAATTAATTTTCTATTCCTTTTTTGTTTTATTGAATAATAAAATTTTTGTATAATAAAATTATTTAAGTCTGTCTTTAAAAAGTTCTTTTAATTTGTTTCTGCATCCTCCGCAGTCAGTTCCAGCCTTTGTTTTCTTTACTACTTCTTTTAAAGTGTCAATACCATATTCTTTTTTGAGTACCTCTATCTCCTCTAATGATAGTTCCTTGCATTGACATATAAACTTATTATCATTCATCAATTTTTATATCCCCTGTTTCTTTATATTCTGCCAGCAGATCTTTTATATCTCCTCTGCAGCTCCAGCAGGTAATTCCAGCCTTTGTGCAATGCATAACTTCTTCAAGAGTTGTAAGTTCTTTTTCTTTAATGGCTTCTATTACTTCTTTATATTTTATATTTTTACAAAAACATAATGTGCTGTTTATATTCTTTTGAAACATAGATATTGCTCCCAACATTAAATTAATGTTTATTTTAACAGAATAGATAATAAAATCAATATATTTTTATATTTTAAAGAACTTACCATAAGCAAACCATAACTGCAATGTTATTATACCATAAAGCATGAGAGATAATCCAAGAACAACGCTTACATATACAGCACCAAGCAGCGGATTAAAAGTTAATATGATACCAGCAAGCAATGTAAGTATTCCGCTTATCATCGAAAGTCCCCATTGATTGTATCCTTCTTTTTTCAATTCGATAGAAGATGATATTGCTACAACTCCTCTTACTATTACGAAAAAAGCAGCTATATAAGGTACAAAAGCACCGCTTATTTGCAGATTGGAAATGATTATAATACCGCATACTGCAGAAATTATACCGTCAAGTAGAATAAGTGTAGAGCCTGATTTATGTTTCAAGCCAAAGAAATAAAATATTGAGCTTATTCCAGAGAATATTGTCAAAAAACCTATAATGTAGGCAAGTATTAATACTGTTTCTATTGGATTAAACATTGTAGCTATACCTGATATTATTAATAAAATACCGAATATTAACCATAGAACTCTTCCTAGTTTTCCCATAAAATAAATCCTTTTATTAAATTTTTAAAATTTCATTTATAAATTTAGTTTAAATATAATTCAATATATAAAAAAGTCAATATAATCAGTTATGATTATTTTTCGCAGCAGTATATTATTTTAAAGTTTAAAAACTTATATAAAACTGAATTATTTTAATGATATTTGTTCCGATAATATTAATGATGGATAACGATATTGAATTAAATATAGTGCATACCCCTGTTATGCTCAAAGAAGTATTAAGTTATATTCCAGAAAATGCCAAAATAGCTATAGATGCCACATTAGGGGAGGGCGGACATACTAAAGCTATGCTGGATTTAAATCTTGAAGTTCATAGTTTTGAAAGGGATAGTGCAATACTTGATATAGCTAAAAGACGTTTGAAAGATTATCCTAATTTTCATTATTATAATAATACTTATGATAAGATGATGGAATGTCTTGATGAAAAAGTAATAGGAAATGCAGATTTTATGCTATATGATTTGGGAGTATCTTTATTTCATTTTAAAAAGGCAGAGAGAGGTTTTTCTTTTAAAGATAATACAATGCTTGATATGAGGCTTGGTATTAATGAAAAAAGTGCCTATGATATTATAAACGGATACAGTGAAGAAGAACTTGAAAGAGTATTTAGAGATTACGGCGAGCTTAGCAATGCCAGAAAAATGGCTAGAATAATAGTAAAAGAGAGAGATAAAAGAAAAATAGAAACATCAAAAGAACTTGAAAGTATTATATTTCATAATACTGATAAATCTCAAAGATATGGTAAAATTCACCCTGCAACATTAGTTTTTCAGGCTATAAGAATAGAGGTTAATGATGAGCTTAATATATTAGAAAAATCTATATTAAATATACCTAATATATTAAAAAATAATGGGGTAGCGGTTATAATAAGCTATCATTCTTTGGAAGATAGAATAGTAAAGAGATTTTTTAAAGAAAATGAAAAAACAAAGAATAAGGACGGCATATTCAAATTATTAAATAATAAAGTTAAACTTCCGACAAATGAAGAGGTAAAATCAAATCCTGCAAGCAGAAGTGCCAAGATGAGAGCCGTACAATTAATAAAAATATGATAAAAAATATAATCTTATTGGAGATATGTAAATGACTAAACAGCAGAATAAAAATCAATCAGATATACAAGAAAATAAAACGTATTCTATAGGCTCGGTATTTATTGTTATAGTTATATTTGTTATAATTATAAGCATATTTACATTTGCTAGGAATGTTAAGGCTAATGATATATTAAAAGAAATTTCTGCTTTGGATAAAGAAATAGAGCATTTAGAGAAAGAAGTAAAAGTACTTAGTGCTGAAGAAGCTGAATATTCATCTCCAAACAGATTTATAGAAATGGCTATAATTAATGGATTTACCTCTGTTACAGGCGATAATAATGATATATTATATTTAAAAATAGAATCAGAAAATAAAAATCAAAATAATTAATTAAAATTATTTATTTGAATTATTATCCTTTTTTTTCTCCATTTGAGCAATTAATGCCTTGTCTAATTCTTTGGCACTATTATATCCCATTTGTTTAAGACGGAAATTTTTTGCTGCAGTTTCTATTAATATACATATGTTTCTTCCAGAACGTACTGGGAGTTTTATGTATGGTACTTCAGTATTCAGCATATTATATGTCTTTTCAAAAAGCCCCATTCTGTCATACTGCTCATCATCTTTCCAATGTTCAAGTTCTACTATTAAATCAAGTCTTTTTTTATCTCTAATGGCACTCATACCAGATAATCGGCTTATATCAACAACTCCGATTCCTCTCACTTCCATATTATGTTTTATAAACTCATTAGTTTTACCTATTATTCTGCCATCTCTTAATTTTCTAAACTCTACAGTATCATCAGAAATAAGTCTATGTCCTTTAGATATTAATTCTAAAGTAGCTTCACTTTTACCAACACCGCTTTTACCAAGTATTAAAACACCAACTCCGAAAACTTCTACAAGCCCCCCATGAACAGTAAAGGATTCTACAAACTCTTCTTCTATTAGAGTTTCTATTCCTCTTATCATATCATATGTTTTTAATTCACTAATAATAACACATATATTATTCTTTTTGGCAATTTCTAAAAATATTTCAGGAGGTGTTATATTATAGGTAAATATACATATAGGGATTTTGTAACTAAGCATTTCTTCAAATACATCTGTTTTATTTTCTTCATTAAGAGTAAGTACATAATTAGCCTCACCCTTTCCGAATATTTGTATTCTGTCATATGCAAAGTCTTTGAAATATTTGAATAATGCCATTCCAGGTCTGTTTATATCGCAGCTGAATATTTCATTTTCCATACCGACAAAACCTGTTAAACGCCTTATTTTTAAGAAGTTATTTCTTTTTTCATTAAGATCTAGAAATTTTGATATTGATACTTTAGGCATTATATTTTCATTTCCTCTTTTGCAATAAGTTCCATAATCTCATCGGATTTTTCAGCATTGATAAGTTTTTCTAAGAAGTGCGGATTATCTCTTAATATTTTAGCTATTGCGGTTAATACTTTTAAATTTTCGCTTGCAGAATTTTTAGGGGCAAGCAGCATAAATACGGCAAATACCTTTTTCTTATCTACAGATTTGTAATTTATACCATTTTTTATTGTTGCCACACTGAGTACTATATTTTTTACAGCATCAGTTTTAGCATGCGGTATAGCAATACCATTTCCGACGCCTGTACTCATTAGCTGTTCTCTTGCTATAATAGCATGTTCAGCATCATCTTTACTTACAAGCAAACCAGAGCTATCTAACCTTTCAACCATTTTAGAGAGAAGACGCTCTTTCTCAGTTTCTTGCACATCTATCATTATAGATTCTTTATTTATATAATCTATTAAACTCATATATTACTTCCTCCAAAATGGTTTTTATTAGTAAAAATCAATTAAATATCAAACATTCTTATTAATACAAATGAATTGTCAGATTCTTTGTATAAAGCTTCTGCCTGATCTGTAATGCTGCTTATATAAACAACAAATTTTTTATCTGTGTTTTCAGTTAAATATGTAACTGCTTCGCTGACATTGTATTCTTTAATGAGATAATTTTCGCTTTTGCTGGCATCTATATTGTTGTCTGGCGTAACGCTTACTTTATCTATATTCCAGTATCCATCATTATAATATACTTCTAATACTTTGTCATTATCTTTGAATAAAAATACTGGGAATTTTCCTATTTTTATACTGTATAGGTCATCGCCTTGTTTAATAGGAAGATATGCCATATATGGCTTTTTATCGCTTTTAAAATGAAGTACAGCGTCTAATTCATCTAATGGTTTTTCATATATACCTGCAGAAGTTATAGAATAAGCATCATCTTCTTCATCGTTTTGCATGCTTTTATCTACAACAGCTCTTTGGCTTTTATCTATGTTTCTTTCTTTTGATTTTCTTATTTCTCTTTCTATTTTTTGAAACATAGCATCTATAGCTACATATAAATCTTTTTCTTTTTCTTTATCATGAAATACTTTTTTACCGAAAGCAATAGTTCCTTGTACAGTATACTCACCATGCATATAATCACAGATAATATTGGCGTCTATTATTCTATCAGCATGTATTTTGATATTTTGCATCTTATTTGCTATATGTTCTCTGACATTTTTAGTAATTCTTACATTCTTTCCAATAATATTTTGATGCATAAAATCTCCTTTGTATTATCGATTTCTTGATGAAAAAATATTCATACTTTTTCTATACTTGGCTATTGTTCTTCTTGATATATCAATGCCTTCGCTTTTAAGTATTAATCTAATTTTTTCATCGCTTAGTTTAGCCTGAGAGTTTTCTATAATTCTTTTAATAATTTCTTTTACGCCTCTTGAGCCAAGCCCGCCATTTATAGCCCTAGAGAAAAAATATTTTATAGAAAAAGTACCCCATACGGTATTAAGATATTTGCCGTTAGCTATTCTGCTTATAGTAGATTCGCTTAAATTAACTTCTAAAGACATATCTTTTAAAGTTAATGGCTTTATAAACTCTTTGCCGTATTCAAAGAAATCGAGCTGAAATTTAAGCAGAGCTTCGCCTATTTTTAATAAAGATTTTTTTCTTTCATTTGCTGCATTTATGAGGCTTTCCGCTTCTTTCTTTTTTTCTTTCAAAAAGTTTATACTATCTTTACTTTCCTCTCTATCTAATAGTTTAATATATTTTTTGCTAATTTTCAAGGGGGGTATAAAAGTTTCATCTGTTTTTACAATCCAAATTCCATTTTCTTTTAGTATAAAAAGTTCCGGAACTATATATTTTACGGCAGAGGTATCATATTCTCTGGCAGGGTAGGGTTCTAATGTTTGTATGAGTTTTAATGCTTTTATAACCGTGTCTTTTTCTACACCTATACTTGAGGCTATATAATCATAGTCTTTTTTAGAGAGTTTATCTAAATAATTTTCTACTATATTAATAGCAGTATCATATATAAATGCGTTTTCTTTCAAGTCTTCCTTTTTTTTCATTTTTAATTGTATAGAAAGACATTCATTAATATCTTTGGCAGCAACTCCGTATGGATCAAAAGTTTTTATTACAGATACTATTTTTTCTATTTCTGCAACTGAAACATTAAGTATATTAGACATATCTTCGCTTGTAGTTTTTAGATATCCGTCATGATTTATAAAACTGCATATCTGCTCTGCAAGATATATTTCTTTTTTACTTTTAAAACTTATTTCTATCTGACTTTTTAAATGCGAAAATAAACTTTCTTTTCCATTTGCGGCAGTATTCTCTATTATTGAGTCAATATCTGATGATGATGATTTTGAAGTATATTTATCTTTTATATCATACTCCAAAAATGGATTATCTTCCATTGCTTTTTCTATCTTTTCTTTTAATTCTACAGCACTTGAAGATATAACATCAAGCCATAGTCTGGTTTGATAGTTAAGCCTTAAATCATTTTTGATAGCTGTTCTTATAGATGTATTTGCTGATAAAGATGTATTGTTAATCATAAAAACCAAGTGATAAATAATGTATCAATGTACTTATAAATCTATGAGATATTTCTAAAGGGGATATATTAACCCCAAATCTGTTATGATCTTCCAGCTTGTAAAACTTTATATTATCAATTTCTATATCTTCATCATAAAGACCGCAGTTTATTTCTGCTGCTATTTTTAGCACATCATCTAATAAATAATATGATACATGTTCTTCAAAATATTCTACTTTCATATCTAATTCTTTAGATAATTTTTCCATATATTCAAAAGATAACTGCTTGTTTTTTAAGCAAACTACAGCATCGTTTTCTATATCGCTTTCTTTTATAAAATATCTTTTTAATTTTATCTGTTCTACAGGCTGATTTATTTCATACAACTCTAATTGATAAGTCCAAATTTTTTGATAATCTTCATCATTATCAATAGGGTGATATAATGTTATATAATATTTTATATTTTTAGGAAGTTCATATAAATCTTCATCTATAGAAATTAAAGATCCGTCCTCCATATATCTGAAGCATTCTATTAAATTATTGTCTTCATCATATACGCCCCAAATGAATGCAAGAGTGAAATACTGCATAACTGGATTCTCTACAAATACTTCAAAAAAAGTTTCATAGTCCCATTTTCTTCCATTAAACATAACTTTTTTTAATTTTTCTTTCTGATATGTAATTATAGCCTCTAATGAATTACGTATATTAACTAAATCCATTTTAGCATTTTTTACTCTCTCCTCATCATCTCCTTCTATAGCGTCTGGAAGTTCTTTTATTATTTTGTGGTTAGAGTTATCTATTATTTCTAAATATGAGTCGCTTAAAAGCTGAAGTGTAAAACTTTGTTTGCCGTAATTAATAATTTTGTTTCTTTCAGTATTAAATCCTAAATTTGGAAGTACTTTATCAAATAAATTATCTATAGGTATATTTAAACATTCTGAAGCCTTTTTAAATGATTCTATAGCTGCATTTTTTAATTTTTTGTTCTTTGACATATATATAATATTATTTATTATCATAAGAGCAAATTTTTCACCATTCATAGCTATTGCAGGTATTATATATGCTGCTAAAGATGATTTAAAATTATCATGCCAGTATTCTATTCTGTCGTATAAATTTACTATTTGATTATAGTCTGCATAAATACAATATGGTATAATAATATTCTTTTTATTTTCATCAGCCCCATTATCTATCCAATATCTGTATACGTTTTCAAGAGAAGCCCTAAAAGAAGGCATGTCAAATAAATCAACAATCTTATCTATATCCTTTATTCTGTACGGCTCTTCTAAAAGCATGTATTCAAGAAGTATATATTTCATTACCCTTACTGGCACTTTTGTATTTTTATCCTTTCTCAAAACTACATCAGATATTAATGCATTATCTATAAAATCAATCATATATTCATAATTTTCATCATAATAATCATCTATATATTGTATTACATCATTTATTGTTTGGAATTTGAAACTTTTTCTGTTATAGTTCCATCTTTTTATTATATTCTTTAAATGAAACTGTACATCTTCTCTATAGGCATGTATAGAGCTTTCTACATATGGTCTGGAATTGTACTCATCTTTTTCTATTAATTCTAAAGCACATTTTAATACCTCTTTGTTTTTTAAATGAAGTACATAGCATAGTGCCGAATAATTTGTTACTGCGGCTTTATCTTTTCTGTATAACATTTCCAAAAAATCGGCTAAGGCATAGCTTTTATGTGAAACTGCTTTCAAAAATTTTTTATCATGAAATAAATCTATTACATAATCAGTATTTTTGTTTATAAGTTTAAGAATATACTGCTGCTTAAATATATATATAGGGTAGCTGTAAATATATGTTATTATTAAATCTTTTAAATCTAAATCATATCCTTCAAGATATTCTAATACTTCTTTTAATTTTATATTATAAAACTCTTTTTTATCTCTAATCATTAATGGTATGGCAAGATTATAAGGCATAGATTTTAATAAAACTCTTACAATTTTTCTTGCCTTTTCATTATAGTCATACATCAATATTATAATTTTTGCTGTGAATATTATTTCATTACTTAATGTAATGTTTATATCATATTTATCTATACTTTCTAACAGTTCAAATATATCATCTGATTTTTTATTATATATTTTTTCTATTTCGCTTTTTAAATTTGCTGTGAAATAATCTATACTTTTTTCTAATACGCTTATATCTGCTTTATCATCTTTGGCATTTAAAAGTATGCATGTTATTACTGCTTTTATCTCTATTATATAAGGTATTTCAACATGCTTTAATATATCAGAAAGTTTATAAAATGATTCTTTGTCATTTTGATATAATAATTTTATTCCGTAAAAAATTTTGTTGGAGTTTATTAATAAATTATAATCTAAATATTTTACTAAAAATATAAAATATTTAGGTATTTTAAAGCTTTCCAAATAATCTAAAAACTCATTAAAATTTTTATCCTGAAATTTAGTTATTAAATTTTTTCTTGTAAGGAAGAATAATCTCACTAAATAGGCTAAGTTTATAAGCAGATCTTTATTTTCATTTAATAACTTATTTTCAAATAAATATAAAAATTTATTTTGAATTTTTTCATCTCTGTCTATAACTAATATTAAAGAAATTATAGTATCTAAATATTCTGCCTTATCAGAGTATTCAAGCAGTTTATCTATATTGCTGTAATCTCCGTAATATATTTTTTGTGTAACTGCCATTAAAGGTATTAATATATCTTCTTTATATTCTGAAACAATATTCTCTGCATTTGAGCTGCATATATCATCTATATAATTTTCAGTTTCTTTTGGGAAATATTTTTTAGCATAGTATAAATATATAAATGTGTTCATTTTAGCATTCATTATTTCATTAGAAATAGGGTTAATATTGTATGAATGCTTTTTGTATTCTCTATTCCAATTATTAATTTTTTTTAAAGATATGCATTTTAAGAGAGCTTCTTTTATACTTAGTCCAGATATTATATTTATAATAAGTATCTCAAATATATATATATTTTCTATATCATGCATAGATATAACTTTAAATAGCCTAATCAAGCTGTTATCTTCTTTGCTTACAGTATATAAATCTAGCAGTTTTGAATATATGCTATGATTATTTGATATTGAATATTCTATTTCTTTAGGATTGAAATCTATATTTTCAGTTTCATTATAAACGTATTTTTTTATATTATCTATATATGGGTGTTTTTTAAAAATATCATCTATATAAGTTTTATCAATGCTCATATGTGCAGCCTTAAAATATATATACTATGATACTATACCATATTTTTACAAAAAAATGAATAAAAAATTAATCAATTATGAATACTACTTTACAATTTTTTATAGCATTTTTTAGATTTGTACTGCTCATAATGATACTGGCATCTTCATTTCCTATAACCAAATCGCTTGCAAATCTTCCTCTAGCCCTCCAAGCAACCACATTATAAGGTTTTTGACCTATTATATTTGTAATATTGGCATTTGTTAGGAAAGAATTGGTAGAATATGTGATATATCCATTAGTAGAGGCAACATTTTTATTGATGTATGCTATACTGTATATTTCATTTCCGTTTTCATCATATACTGTAGGAAATAATGACGGAGTAAATCCTATATTTCTGGCATCTATTACAAGACTATCATAGTCAGTACCTGTATCAAAATATGTTATTATAGGCTCCGTTTTGTATTCGTTAATATTGTTTACCAAATCATACATTAAATTATTTGTAGTGATATCCAAAGCCATAAGTACTTTAACACTTGTTCTTGTAGGGTAGGATATTCCTACAAGTCTGGCATTATTTATAGAACTTACAACTTTTTCTTTTAATATTCTATTTTCTTCTATTATACTGTAGATAGTATCTTCACTATTTATAGGTATATTTCCTAATGTATCATATAATGTTTTTATAGTTTCTTCTTCTGCCTGCTGCTGTAATATAAGAAGTGCTTCTGGGTGAAGACGAGTATCTGTTAAAAAGTCTGCTGTAGCATCTGCATATATTGTATATGTAGTATAATCAACTCTTCCTTCACCTGTATTTACTAATATGTTATTATTAGTTACTGAGGTATACTGTGCAAAAAGCAGCATATTTATGCTTACAAACAATAAAATAACTTTAATATTCATATCAACTCCAATATACTGTAAATATTCTCGGTTTATAAAAAAAATACTTAAAGATATTTTTATAAGTTTATCTTCTTTTTTCTAGTTTCTGCACATATGTAGATACATTAATATAGCCGTTATATTTCATAACTTCATAAGCACGCAGTCCTATTGAATTAGGTTCTGTATAGTTTATATTATTATATATTAAATACCTTGCTATATCTATTTTCGTGGCATAAAATACAGCATTTTGTCCCCAATCATCTTTTTCGTTTATATCAACCTCTAATTCTTCTACCAAATATTTTATTAAATTTAAATGCTCATTTTCAACAGCATACATAAGCATTGTTTTTCCTAAAATATCTCTTTTACTTATGTCCGCACCGCTTTTTATGAGAAGTTTTACAGAATACAAATCTCCAGCCTCGCATGCATAATGAAGAGCAGTTTTACCATTGTTGTCAGCGATATTCACATCAGCATTATTGTTTATAAGAAGATTTAATATATACGGATAATTTGCAGATAATATCAAAGCATTTTCGCCTTTATTGTTGGTAATAGTTATATCAGCATTTTTATCTATCAGGTAATCTGCTAAATCATAATATCCTATAGATACAGCTTCCATTAATAAAGTATTGCCGTTTTTATTTGTGCTGTTTATATCATTATTATTTTCTAAATATCTGTCAATGCTTGCTATAATATATGGTAATTTATTGTCATGAGTTATACAGTCAAATATAGTGGGCTTTTTTGGTATATTAGAATACTCTATATTTTCATAAGTTTCATAACTTGAAGCATCTTCTATATTATCAAATGAATTAGGTATAAGACACCTGCATATTATAAGCATTAAAATTAAATACTTTTTCAAATAAATCTCCTAAATTATTTTTTATTATATTATTATTTATTTCTAATTTTTTCAAGTTCACTTAACATAAACTCTAAATCAGATATTACTTTATCCTCTTCTTTTTGATTTCTTAATATATAAGCAGGGTGATAAGTTGCTATTACAGGTACATCTTTCCCATTATTGCTGTAGTAATGTACTTTATTTCTAGCTTTTCCAAATGGTGTTTTTAAGTCAAAATCTATTAGATTACCGAATCCATGACGTCCTAATGCACATATTATTTTAGGATTAAGTATTTGTAATTGGTGTACAAAAAAGTCTCTGCAATTAGCTTTTTCTTCAGGTAAAGGATCTCTGTTTTCAGGAGGACGGCATTTTAGTGCGTTCATTATATAGTATTTTTCTTTATTTATATTAAGTCTTTCAATCCATTTGTCAAGAAGTTTTCCTCCTCTGCCGACAAATGGAAGTCCTTGTTTATCCTCGTCTGCTCCCGGTGCCTCTCCAACAAATACTATATCTGGATCCTCATCACCGCGTCCGAATACCACATTTAATCGACTTTTACATAATGCTTCACATTTCATGCATTTTTCTACTTCGCTATATATCTTTTTTAAATCTTCATTTTTTATTTCTTTCATTAATTCCATACCTTTATTTGTGATATTTTCTTTTTTTACTGCTTGCTGTGCTTTTTTTGGATTTCTTAATATTATTTTTTTATTATGCTGGCTGCATACTACATTTGAAAATTTTATTTTATTGTGCTGTAAAAAATAGTTTTCTATTTTGTTCATATTAATAAATCCTAAACATAAATTTAAAAACATTATTTATATTATATAATAAAATGGAATTTATTAAAAATTTTTTATTATATTTGTTTGAAAAGTACCTTACAAAATTATTTAATTTTAAACTATGAAATAATGCTTTATATGCTGTATGATAAACTTTTAGTATATACCTAAACAAATATAATTTGTCAATTTCCAAACAGATGAAAATTCTCTGCTAATGCTATTGATAGTTCTTTTTTCCACTTATTACTTT
>NZ_CASEGO010000077.1 GCF_949287625.1 uncultured Brachyspira sp.
ATTTTGAACTTTTTTAGAAATAAAAGTAATAAGTGGAAAAAAGAACTATCAATAGCATTAGCAGAGAATTTTCATCTGTTTGAAAATTGACAAACTATAGTTGTTTAGGTATATACTAAATTAACTATAAATGTAAAGCTATTGTTTTAATTATGGTTGTTATAATTGTTTTTAAGTAGGTTTATAGTTAATAATAATAAAAAAGAGTAAAAATATATTATCTAAAGAATTTTTTGTCCAAATATTCTTTTGAAAGTCTTAGTACAAAAGGTCTTCCATGAGGACAATTTGTAAGTATGTTTTCTTCTTCAAGTAAATCAAGCAATGTCTGCATATCGCTGTTTGAAAGTTTATCTCCAGCCTTTGGTGAATATTTGCATGATATAGTAGAGCAAGTGTGTTTTATTATTTTCTCTAAATTGTTATTGTCGCCTTTATTTATATATATGTCCAAAATGTCTTTTATTATTTTTTCTATTTTTTGATTTCTAGGAATGTATATTGGTATATCTTCTATTATAATGCTATGTTTTGAATTAGCTTCAAATTTTATTCCTATTTCTTCTATCGATTTTTTTGAAGAGTTTAATATATCTATTTCATAATCCTTGTATTCTATTTCGCATGGTATAAGCAGTTTTTCATATTCTATTTTTTTTGATATAAGAGTTTTATATATTCTTTCATAATTAAGCCTTTCATAAGCGGCATGCTGATCTATTATATACATTTCTCCGCCGCGTTCGGCTACTATGTATGAAGAAAATACTTGTCCTATGGCTCTTGTATACTCTCCAAACTCTGTATTGTTATAATTGGTCTCATTATGATTAATTGTCTTTTGGTATGTATTATTAAATGTATAACTTTCTGAACTATTTTCATTTGAAGAGTTTTGAACTGTTTGATTGTTATTATTAGCTGTATTATTATTTTTTGAATTATTGGCATTGTCTGAATTATTATAAAAATTATTATTCTGTATAGGAAAAGTAGGGGTAATATCTTTATCAATATCAACTTCTATATTAACTGAATCAAAATTATTTCCTGCATTATTGATATTATTTGATATAGCATTATATAGTATTCCAGAAATTTCTCTTTCATTTTTTATTCTCACTTCTTTTTTGCTGGGGTGAACATTAACATCTATTTTGCTGCTGTCAATATTAATATATAAGAAGAATAAGGGATAACGCTCTTTAGGTATGGCATTAGAGTATGCATTTTTAATAGCGTATGATAGAACTCTGTTTTCTATAGGTCTGTTATTTAAAAATATAAAATTATTTTTTCTAATGGATTGGCTTATTTTCGAGTTTGAAAATAAACCGTAAATTAATACATCGTTTTTTTCTATCTCGATTTCTATTAAGTTTCTAAATATGTTGCTATCTGATAAATAATTTTCAATTCTGTCTTTTAGATTATCCGCTTTTATATACGAACTTACAACCCTACCATTATTTTTAAGTTTCATTGAAATTTGAGGCTGTACCAATGCCTCCATATCAAAAACTTCTTTAACAAGAAAAAATTCTCTTGAAATATGTTTTAAAAACTTATATCTTGCAGGTATATTAAAGAATAAATTTTTAGCAATAACTTTTGTACCCTGTGAGGCAGCAGCAGGTTTATGCTCTATTATTTTACCGCCTTCTATAATTATTTTTCCTCCGTTATTTTCATCTATACTTTTTGAAACAATTTCTAAATTTGTAACATCCGATATAGAAGCTAAAGCCTCACCTCTAAAACCTAATGTATATATGGAATCTAAATCTTCTATAGAGTGTATTTTGCTTGTTGCATGATGAGTAACAGCAAGCGGAAGCTCATCAAAATGTATTCCATCTCCGTTATCTTCTACAATCATGGATTTGATTCCAGCTTCTTCAACAGATACTTCTATATCTGATGCCCCAGAATCAACAGCATTTTCAAGGAGTTCTTTAAGCATAGAAGCAGGTCTTTCTATAACTTCTCCAGCAGCTATACGATTAGCTACAGATTTAGGCAGTTTCATAATATTTTTATTCATAGTTTTATATATTACCATAAAATTAAATAAAAAGATATAATAATTTTATGAATATTTTGATTGTATTGTATGTATAATTTTTTAATTGTTGTTTCTAATAAATATAGAGTTATTAAGTTTTGTATATAATTATTTATTTTTATATTATTATTTTTTAAATAATATAACTGCTAACAATTTTATTTTGTTGTTTTTTGTTATTTAATATATATATTATATTGATTAATTGGTCTATTTTTTAATATAGTATTATATTAAATCAACTACATATAGTAATATTATTTTATGGATAATATACTATAGTTAGGTATAATAAAAATTTCTAATATTTAATTGAAATTGATAAAAAAATGTATTATACTAAAAGCAACGCATTAATATCATAAATAGAAATGCATAAAAATTAATAATTCTTTGGAGATTAAAATTATGTCTAGAAAAATAGTAATAGCTAGTGCCTGCCGTACAGCAATAGGAAGTATGGGCGGAGCTTTAAGTACAGTTTCAGCTGCAGAGTTGGGGGCAGTAGTAATAAAAGAAGCTTTAAATAGAGCTAAAGTTGCCCCTAATCAAGTTGATATGGTATATATGGGCTGTGTTATACAGGCTTCACAAGGTCAGAATGTTGCCCGTCAATGTTCTATAAAAGCAGGTTTGCCAGTAGAAGTTCCTGCTATGACAATAAATGTAGTTTGCGGTTCAGGACTTGATGCCGTAAATATGGCTGCTAATATGATAGCTGCAGGAAATGCTGATATAGTAGTGGCAGGCGGTACAGAAAATATGTCATTGGCTCCTTATGCACTAAAAAAAGCACGTTACGGATACAGAATGGGTAATGACACTATTATTGATACTATGGTTAATGATGCTCTTTGGGATGCATTTAATAACTATCATATGGGTATAACAGCAGAAAATATCTGTGATGATTGGAAACTTACAAGAGAAGAATTAGATGCATTTGCTGCTAATTCTCAGCAAAAAGCCGTTAAAGCTCAAGAATCTGGTGCTTTCAAAAAAGAAATAGTTCCAGTAACAGTAAAAACTAAAAAAGGCGAAGTAGTTGTAGATAAAGATGAAGGTCCTAGACCTGGTACTACAGTAGAAACTTTAGCTAAATTAAAACCAGCTTTCAAACCAGACGGCGGAAGAGTAACTGCAGGTAATGCTTCTAGTATTAATGACGGAGCTGCTGCTGTAGTAGTAATGAGCGAAGAAAAAGCTAAAGAATTAGGTATTAAACCTATGGCTACTTGGATTGCAGGCGGTTTAGGCGGTGTTGAACCTAGAATTATGGGTATCGGACCAGTTGCTGCTGCTAAAAAATTAATGGCTAAAACAGGTTTAACTATTAAAGACTTCGATATTATTGAATCTAACGAAGCTTTTGCTGCTCAGTCAGTTGCTGTTGGTAAAGAATTAGGTATTGATGTAGAAAAACAGCTTAACCCTAACGGAGGAGCTATAGCTCTAGGACACCCAGTAGGTGCTTCAGGATGCAGAATTTTAGTTACATTACTTCATGAAATGGAAGCTAAAAATGCTAAAAGAGGTCTTGCTACTCTTTGTATAGGCGGCGGTATGGGCTGTGCTACTATTGTAGAAAGAGAATAATGGTATTGGGTTATTTTTATAAAATTAAGTGTTATGGGTTTGATTTTTTTAATGAGATAGCCTTATCAAATTAAGGTTATTAGATTTCATATAGTCATGCTTTATGTATTTAATGCATGGCTATATGAAAAATTGTTTTATTATTGCTTATAAAAATTATTATAATTTTTTTTATAAGTACATATTAATTTTAAAGCGGTAAATGAGTAGTTTATAACTAATTAACAAGTTTATAGGTAGTTTATCGTCAATAATAAATGTTATAAGCTGGTAGTTTATAGCCTATGAATTAAGTTATAAACTAATTTATAAGAAAGTTTATCACTAGCAATACATATGATAAACGAGCAGCTTATAACTGACGGATGAAGTTATAAACTATTTGCAGGCGAGTTTATCATTAGCAATACATAAGCAATAAAAGGAGAAATTGATGGAATTCATTAAATATGAAGAGAAAGGTATGATTGGTATTATTACCATTAGCAGAGAAAAAGCTCTTAATGCCTTAAACTCTCAAGTGTTAGATGAAATAGAAAAAACTTTTGATAGTGTTGATATTAATAATATAAGATGTTTAATATTAACTGGAGCAGGAGAAAAATCATTTGTAGCAGGTGCTGATATATCTCAAATGAGTACAGCTACTAAGGCAGAAGGAGAGGCTTTCGGTAAAAAAGGTAATGATGTATTTAGAAAAATAGAAACATTCCCTATACCAGTAATAGCTGCTGTTAATGGTTTTGCTTTGGGTGGCGGATGTGAAATATCTATGAGCTGTGATATACGTATTTGCTCTGAAAATGCTATATTTGGTCAGCCTGAAGTTGGTCTTGGTATTACTCCTGGTTTCGGCGGTACTCAAAGACTTGCTAGAATAGTAGGTGTTGGAATGGCTAAACAAATGATTTATTCTGCAAAAAACATCAAAGCTGATGAAGCTTTAAGAATAGGACTTGTTAATGCTGTTTATCCTCAAGCTGAACTTATGGCAGCTGCAGAAAAATTAGCTTCTTCAATAGCTGCTGCTGCTCCTATAGCTGTAAGAAACAGTAAAAAAGCTATTAATGAAGGCTTACAAGTTGATATGGATAAAGCTATTGTTATAGAAGAAAAATTGTTTGGAAGCTGTTTTGAAACAGAAGATCAAAAAGAAGGTATGAAGGCTTTCTTAGAAAAAAGAAAAGTAGAAAAATTTGTTAATAAATAATAGTTTAATTTGCAAATTAATATATAATAGTTATGCAATATAAATTTATATTTGCATATATAAAAAATAATAATTAAAAAATAAGGAGTTAAAAATGAAAGTAGGTGTAATTGGTGCTGGTGCTATGGGTTCTGGTATAGCACAAGCTTTTGCTCAAACAGAAGGTTATGAAGTTTATTTGTGCGATATAAAAGAAGAATTTGCTGCTAATGGTAAAGCTAGAATTCAAAAAAGTTTTGCTGGAAGAGTAGCTAAAGGTAAAATGCAGCAGGCTGATGCTGATAAAATTTTAGCTAAAATTACTACTGGTCTTAAAGATATTTGTAAAGATGCAGATTTAATAGTTGAAGCTGCTTTTGAAAATTTAGAAGTTAAAAAAACAACTTTCAAAGAATTACATGAAATTTGCAAACCAGATTGTATATTCTCTTCTAATACTTCATCTCTTTCTATTACTGAAATAGGTGCTGGTATGGGAAGACCAATCGTTGGTATGCACTTCTTCAATCCTGCTCCTGTTATGAAATTGGTTGAAGTTATTTCTGGTCTTAATACTCCTAGAGAAGTTGTTGATAAAGTTATCAAAATATCTGAAGAAATAGGTAAAACTCCAGTAGAAGTTAATGAGACAGCTGGTTTCGTTGTTAACCGTATACTTGTTCCTATGATTAATGAAGGTATTGAATTATATTCTATGGGTATAGCTTCTGCTGAAGGTATTGATAATGCTATGAAATTAGGTGCTAATCACCCAATGGGTCCTCTTGCTTTGGGAGATTTAATTGGTCTTGATATAGTACTTGCTATTATGGAAGTTCTTCAAAAAGAAACAGGAGATCCTAAATACAGACCTAGTGCTTTGCTTAGAAAAATGGTTCGCGGCGGATTACTTGGTCAAAAAACTGGTAAAGGTTTTTATGATTATTCTAAAAAATAATGGTATTTTAGTTTATTTATGTTAAGAATTAATGCGGGGGACTAGCTGTTCCCCGTATTTTTTTGAATTTAATATTATTTATTAAGGTTAAAAAGTATAAAAAATTATGAAGTTTAATTGTAATTTTTTATTACTTTTATATAATTAAAAAAAATAAAATTATTAGGATAATTTATTATGAAATATACTGAAATAAATGATGAAGGAATAGAAAGATTAATGGATATATTCTATTCAAGAATAAGAGTTCATAAAGATTTGGGACCTATATTTAATGGTGCTGTTGGTACAGATGATGAATCTTGGGAAAGACATAAAGAAAAAATAGCCAAATTTTGGAAGACTATGCTTTTAAATGAAAATTTGTATATGGGCAATCCAGTTCAGCCCCATATTAATTTACTTCCTTTTGATATAAAACTATTTGATACTTGGCTTGATTTGTTCAAAGAATGCTTAAACGAAGTTTTTGAAGAAAAGGCAGCTAATAAATATTATGAGGTTGCAGAAAATATAGGAAGAAACTTTAAAGCTGTATTATTCCAGCAGTAATATTAATAGGCAAGGGATAAATTATTTATCTTTTGCCTTTATACTTTTGATATATTATCTCTGATTTTTTCTAATATTTTTATAAACTTATCAGTATCTTCTGTATTTAATTCTTTTACTATTGTTTCTAAAACTTTGTTTTCATAGGTTTCTATGATTGGAAGTTCTTTTTTTGATTTTTGTGTTAGAAATAGTGAAAAAGCTCTTTTATCTAGTTTATTTTCTCTTCTCTCTATAAAAGATTTTGCTTCTAATTTATCTATCATAGCTTTTACAGTATTTTGATCCTTATCGAGCTTTATAGATAATTCTTTTTGAGATATTCCTTCTTCTTTAGAGAGTTCTTTTAATACTATTAACTGTTCGGGTGTGATATCAAAATCGATTATTTGTTTTCCTATATACTGATATATTTTTCTTGCAGTATAACAAACGTCGTATCCTATATTTTTAATATTAAGCTCCTTATATAAAAAATGCTATCATATATTTATTATGATAGCATATAATTTATTTTTTGTTAATAGCTTATATTATTAATTATTGTTTACCTCTTTCTATTAATGAGTTTAAATATTTTTCCATATCTTCTTTTGACATAATAAATGGATTTTCTTCGCCGCTTTTCAAATTTCTTACTTTTTCTAAATTGGCATATCCGTTATCAGCAAATAAATGTGCTGTGAGAGAAACTCTTGCATCTCTTGATTGAGCTTCCTTTTTGAAATATTCTGCTGATTTTTTATATTCTGATATTAATTCTTTTTCTTTTGGAAGTCCTGTTCCGCCCCAAAGTACAGCAGTATATTCTTTTCCTCTGAATTTTACAGGAAAAATAAAAGAAGTGCATCCTGCAGTATGACCTGGCGTTTCTAATATGGTTATACTCATATCACCTAAAGTTATTACATCTTTATCCTTTGAATAAATATCAACTTTGGTCTTTGGAGAGCGAGGAGAATTTGCTCCAGTATTTAAATTGAGCATTAACTCCTCATCTGTTTTTGTTAATACAACTTTAGCTCCATATTTTTCTCTTAAATATTTTGCTCCGCCGTAATGATCTCCATGACCATGACTTAATATTATATATTTTAAATTTTTAGGGTCTAATCCAAAGCCTTTAATCCCTTCTTCTATGAGTTTAGCATCTCTGTCGTCCCACATAGAATCTATAAGTATAAGTCCGTCAGAAGTATTTATTACCCAAGCAGCAACACTTACAGAGCCTATGCAGTATACATTATCAAATACTTTTGCAGGCTTTAGAGGAGTATTGTCATTTAGATAATCCATTGGTGTTTTTTCAGCTGCAAATAGTGAAAAAAACAACATTAAAAAAATGAAGCAAGTTTTTTGTAGTAGGTTCATCATTTTTTACCTCCTATTGATATTTTATGCTATAAATATAATACGTATACGTACTATTGTCAATATGTAATTTTTATATAAAAAATAAAAAAATTCTATATTTGATTATTATAATAATTTTCATATATGTTATAATGAAATATATCTTATTTTGGAATGAATTATGTTAAGAAGGTTAGTATTTATAATTTTGATTTTATCTTTAAATATTTTGTATTCTCAAGAGGAGCAGGAGCCTCCTGTTAATATACCAATAATAAAAGTTGTTGCAAACAATGATATTAATGGCTTAAAAAAGCTAATAAATGAAGGTTCTGATATTAATATAAAAGATGCTGAGGGAAACACTCCCTTAATATGGGCTTCACTTTTAGGATATGAAAAAATAGTTAAGGAGCTTTTAGCAAATGGAGCTGATATTAATATGGGTAACAGTTTTGGAAATACACCAATAATGGCAGCTGTTCTTGAAGGAAATAACGGCACTTTAAGAGAACTTATATCTAATGGTGCTGATTTAAATGCTAAAAATAAAGATGGATGGACTGCTTTAATGTGGGCTTGTGTTAAAGGAGACTTATCAGTATTTAGAATGCTTGTTAATGCTAAGGCTGATATAAATATAAAGGATATCAATGGCAGTACGCCTATTATGGTAGCTTCTGACAGCGGTTATTCATCAATTGTAAAAGAATTAATAAAATTAGGCTGTGATGTTAATCAAAAAAATAATTTTGGGGATACTGCTTTGATGATGGGCTCTATTATTGGCGATGTAACAATTGTAAGAGAGTTAATTAAAGCTGGGGCTAATATAAATGAAAAAGGCTCTAATGGAGGAAGTGCTTTGATATATGCAGCAAGATTTGGAAAAATAGATGCTGTCAGAGAATTAATAAAAAACAATGCTGATGTAAATATATCGGCTGATGATGGTACTACTCCAATATTGGCTGCATGTATAGACGGACATAGCGATGCAGTAAAAGAACTTATAAAAGCTAATGCTGATATTAATAGGGCTGATAATGTAGGTTATAATCCTTTGATAGTTTCTGCAATAGAGGATCATATAGTTATTGTAGAGGCACTTATTGATGCGGGTGCTGATATAGATTTTTCTACAAAAGAGGGATACACTCCATTAATGGGGGCTGCTATAAAAGGAAACATTGAAATGGCTCAGGTTCTGCTTGATGCGGGTGCTGATATTAACCATAAAGCAAATAATGGAAAAACTGCTTTGATAATGGCTGAAGAAAAAGAACAGGAAGATATGGTTAATTTTTTAAAGGCTAATGGGGCTAAATAGTTTTTATGTAATTTTTATTACAAAATAATAATGCTTTATAAAACTCATAGTATTGTTTTTTATTCTTTAATGATATAATATTAATCCGCAATAAATATTTAATAAATAGGTTATATATGTTTACAAATAATAATATGACAACTTCCGAATTACTTAAGTCTGTAAGACAAATAGAGATAAAAACTTCAAAAATAGTTAACTCATATTTTGCAGGACAGTATCATTCTGCTTTTAAGGGGCAGGGTATAGAGTTTGATGAGGTGAGAAAATATACTGTTGGTGATGATGTTAGGGCTATGGATTGGAAGGTAAGTGCAAGATATAATGAACCTTTTATTAAACGTTTCAGAGAAGAGAGAGAATTAAGCGTTATAATACTTGCTGATTTTTCTGCTTCTACTGATTTTGGGTTTACAAAAACAAAGCATAATCTGATTGTAGAGCTTAGTGCTTTGCTTAGTTTTTCGGCTTTAAAAAATAATGATAAAGTTGGTCTTTTAATATTTACTGATACGGTAGAAAAATTTATTCCTTTAAATAAAGGCAGAAATCATGTACTTAGAATAATAAGAGAGCTTATAGAGTTTGAACCTAAAAGTGCAAATACAAATATAGCAAATGCTTTAGAATATTTTAACAGAATACAAAAAAGAGACAGCATAACATTTTTAATAACTGATGCCTGTGCCGATTTACCTAAAAAAGAAATAGATATTACAAGAAAACGCCATGATTTTATTGTATGTTTGGTTAATGATGATTTGGAATACAATCTTCCTAATTTGGGAGGCACTTTGGTATTGTCTGATTTAGAAAATGAAGATTATGTTTACTTCGATATGTCTAATAAACGTATAAGAGAAGCCTATTTTAATGAGCAGAATAACATTATGGAAGATAGGCTTAATTTCCTTAAAAGAAATTCTATAGAAAAAATAGTTTTAGATACTTCAAGTGATTATGTTACCGAAGTTATGAAGTTTTTTGTTAAGAGAAGAAGATAATTTTTATTTTTTTATTATTTATAATATTAATCTATTTTTATTTTTTATTAATAATATATAATATTCTCTATATTTTTTTAGAGTTTTATTATGACAAAAGACATGACGGTTGGAAGTCCGTTTAAAACTATAATATATTTCTCTATACCTATGCTTGTAGGAGGAATATTTCAGCAGTTTTATGGAGTGGCAGATACGATTATAATAGGTAAGTTTGTAGGTTCTAGGGCTTTGGCAGCCATTGGTGCTGCTACTTCAACTATGTTTTTCTTTTTATCATTTGCTATAGGATTTACCAATGCATTTTCTATAGTAATGGGTCAGTTCTTTGGGGCTAAAAATGAGACTATGCTTAAAAGAACTTTTTTAAACTCTATATATGTTACATTATTTAGTTCTGTAATATTATTAATATTAGGATTATTTTTTTCAAGACCTCTTATGGTATTGTTAAAAACGCCTGATGATATTATAAATAATTCGGTGCTCTATTTGCAAATATGTGTCGGCTTATCATTCGGACAGCTTATTTATAATGGGGCTGCAAGTATATTAAGGGCTTTAGGAGACAGCAAAACTCCATTATATTTTCTTATACTTACAACCATTGTTAATATTATATTAGATTTGGTATTTGTTGCTTTATTAAATATGAATGTGGGAGGTGCTGCAATAGCTACTGTAATATCTCAGATAATTTCTGCTTTTTTAAGTGTATTATACATTATCAAAAAATTTCCTATGCTGAAATTAAGCAAAGATGACAGAGTGTTTGATTTTGATAATTTATTTATGATAATAAAAATAGGTTTTTCTATGAGTATTCAAGCTGTATTTTTATCTATTGGGGAGATGATTATAAGCGGAGTAGTTAATACTTTTGGCACTAATGTTGTAGCATCATATACCACTGGAAACAGAATAAGTCAGTTTGCATCTATGGCTTATTTTGTTATATCAGAGGCTTTTGCTGTTTATGTGGCACAAAATTTTGGAGCATGCAAATTTGAAAGGATTAAAGAAGGTTTTAAAAGTATAATAATACTTTCTCTCTCTTTAAGTATATTAGCAGCTGTTATTATATTTTTGTTTGGAGATCATTTAATAGAGCTTTTTATATCAAAAAATGATATGTATATAGATACTATAAAAGATATATGCAGAGGCTATTTAAGGATATCATCATTATTTTATCCATTTTTGGCTATAATACTTTTATATAATAATTCTATAAGGGCTATAGGAAATGCTTTTATTCCTCTAATGTCTGGAATAGCTGAGCTTATTATTAAGGTAGGAGGCTCTGTATTTTTATCTATACCTTTTGGATATGTAGGGATATGGTTTGCAAATCCAGTAGGCTGGGCTATAGGTATAATTCCTACTTGTATTTATTTTCATATGTACGCTTTTAAAACAAAAAAAATGATAGACTTGTATCTATAAAAATTATACTGCTTTACATTTATAATTAATTTTAGTATAATAATATCATGAGAGATATTAATGTATTAAATGATTATTTTGTGAGATATTTATTTTCATCTAAAGACAGCAATTTAATATTACTTGATTTTATTAATTCTACAATGCTTGACGCCAATATGAAAACTTTTAGAAGTGTAGAGATTTTGACACCTTTTAACTATAAAGAAAATTATGATGATAAAGAAAGTATTGTTGACGTTAAATGCATTACACAAAATGGAACAGTTGTTATAATAGAGATTCAGCTTCAAGGTAATTCAAGATTTCCAGAACGCATATTATATTATTGGGCTTCTAATTACAGCAGACTTTTAAAGCAAGGTGAAAAGTATGATGCTTTAACTCCAGTAATTAGTATAAATTTGCTTAATTTCAATTTAGATGATAATGACTGTATACATTCCTGCTATATGATTTATGACACTAACAATAAAAGACTCCTTACAGATCATTTGCAGATACATATAATAGAATTAAAGAAGTTTAAATATAATTTGCTTGAGCCTAATTTAAATTGCTGGCTTAAATTTTTCACTATGAAAGAAAAAGATAATAGGGAGGTTATAATGTCAGAATTAGTAAAAGAAAAACCTATAATGGAAGAGGTACAGAAAAGATATAATAATTTTATAAAAGATAGGTTAATGATGAATGAGTACGATAAAAGAGAGGCTTATTTATATGGTAATCAGATAATGTTGGAAGAAGAAAGAAGATTAGGAATTGAAGAAGGTTTTAAAAAAGGTATAGAGAAAGGAATAAAAGAAAATCAAATATTAACTGCCAAAAATATGAAAAATAAAAATATCGATATAGCACTGATAAGCGATATTACAGGGCTTAGTATAAAAGAGATAGAAGAGTTATAATAAAGCTATTTAATGTATATTAAAACTATTGATTAAATATATTTATTTATAAAATTATTAATAGTACCCCAGTATAGACTTTCATCTTTCATTACCGCTGATATATGCCCGCCGTCTTTAATTATTAGCTTTTCTTTTTCTGAAGAGCATGAATTATAAAGTTTGTGTACCATATTGCAATTGACTAACTCATCTTTATCACCATGTATAAAGAGTATAGGTACTTTTGATTTTGATACGCTTTTTTGAACATTAATATCATCAAATGAAAAGCCAAGTCTGATCTTTGCCATTATAGAAGTTAATTCCACTATCGGAAGAAAAGAAAATTTATATGCTATGTCAAGTCTTTCTTTTAACTGTTCGTATGCATTTGAAAAACCAGCATCTTCTATAATTGCTTTTACATTATTTAAATCTTTATTTGAATCTTCATTTAAATTTTCACAGCTGCACATCATAACTGCATTTGCTCCCATTGAAATTCCGTATAGAATAATTTTGGCGTTATTATAATTATTATTGATATACTTAATCCAAGCTAATACATCAAGCCTCTCTAAATATCCTAATGAATATATTTTTCCTTCACTTTCTCCATGACTTCTTAAATCTATAGCAAGTACATTAAATCCCATATTATAAAATTTTTCTATAAAATATTTCATATAAGAGCCTCTGCCTTCATATGGGTGAACTATTATTATATATACATCGCTGTTATTATTTATTAAATGAGCATGAAGTTTTAAATTATCGCATGAAACTGTGCATACATCTTTTTGATTTTCTTCAAACCATATTTTTCTTTTTTCTTTTATTAATTTTTTTTCTTCATCTTCTTCTTTTGTTTTTTCTTTTCTTTCAAAAAGTTTTTTATTAGTTTTTATAAGGAGCTTATTTACAAAATGATTTGCTGTAATTATCAGAATTACTGCAGTTATAATTATTACAGATAGTATTATATATAATGCTATTATCATAAAATTTAACCCAAAGCCACATCAAGAACCATCATAACGGCAAAACCAATTATAAAACCAAATACCCCAAAGTGATTATGTTCTTCAGCTACAGCCTCAGGTACAAGCTCCTCTACAACAACATATATCATAGCACCAGCAGAAAAAGATAATGCTATAGGAAGTATAAGCGTAAGTTTAGTAACAGCCAAAGCACCTATAACAGCAGCAATGGGTTCTACTATTCCAGATATAGCACCAAATAAGAAAGATTTTATATTTGATACACCTTTTGTTTTTAGAGGAAGTGATACGGCAGCACCCTCTGGAAAGTTCTGCAAACCTATAGCCAATGCTAATACTAAAGCAGCATTAAAAGTTACATCGGCATTTCCTATAGAGAAAGCTCCGAATGTTATTCCTACAGCGAGCCCTTCTGGTATATTATGCAAAGTTACAGCTAGAAATAAAAGTATATTTTTTGAAAGTTTTGTATTTGTTCCTTCTTTTTGTTCGTTTCCATTTACTATATGCATATGAGGAAGTATTTTATCTAGCACCCATATAAAAAATGATCCAAATAAAAATCCGAAAGCAGGTATAACCCAATTCGGCAGATTAGTATTTTTTGATAACTCTATAGAAGGTGCAAGTAATGACCAAAAACTAGCAGCCATCATAACTCCAGCAGCAAATCCGTACATAGAAGCAAATACTTTATGTTTAACTTCTTTCGAAAAGAAAAATACAAGTGATGAGCCTAATGCTGTAAAAGTAAATGTTATAGTTCCCCCAAATAATGCAAGTAATGCTGGGTTTATATTTTCCATCATTTTATAACCTTAAATAAATATAATTTTTTAATTTATATATTATATATAT
>NZ_CASEGO010000078.1 GCF_949287625.1 uncultured Brachyspira sp.
ACTATCAATAGCATTAGCAGAGAATTTTCATCTGTTTGAAAATTGACAAACTATATTTGTTTAGGTATATACTAAAAATTTTTAAGTTTGTCAACCGAGCTCTCCCTCATCTTCGTTCGGGACGCACGGTATTGTTTATTCTTATCAAATGTAAACGCGACCGAACGAAGTGAGGAAGTACCCGAAGTGGTATGCGGCTGATTACCTATTATTATACCAAATAAGTAATTTGCTATACATATAAAACATATTTTGTTGATTAATAAAAATATATTATGTTACAAATAAACTATAATGACATTTATAAATAACTAAAATTTGACAAAATATAATTGTTTAGGTATATAATAAAAAAATAAAAATAACCTTAATAAACTTTATACGATTGGTATTGATCTAAACATTACTATTTCAAATATAAACATATTTTTACTATATTTTTAACAACTGATAGATTTTATATTCAAATCTTCCTGAATATTATTTATTATTATGTGTTTAATATATTTTATAGCTGATAAAATATTATTTTAAATTTGACTAATAATTAAATATATATTATATTAATTAGTAATAATTATTAATAAGGATATATTATGAACAATGATAAAAAAGAAACAGTTATACTTTTTAATATGGGAGGAGCTAACAGCATAAAAGAAGTGGATACATTTTTAATCAATATGTTTAATGATTATCATATATTAAATATAAAAAATAGTTTTATGAGAAGCATTATAGCGAAAAAGATAGTAAATAAGATTAAGCCTAATGTAGTAAAACACTATGAAGCAATAGGCGGAAAATCCCCAATAAATGAATATACAGAAATGTTAGTTAATAAACTTAATGAATTGTACAGCTCAAAAGATTATAAATATGTGATGAATTACAATAGTCCTACAGCTTATGATGTATTAAAAGAATTAAAACATAATAATGTTACAGAAATTACATTATTCAGCATGTATCCTCAGTATTCAGAAGTTACTGTAAAATCATCATTAGAAAGTATTTATAAAGCTATGAAAAAATTAAAATATAATCCAAAAATAAATATAATAGACAGATACTATGACAATGAATATTATAATAATTCTATAGTTAAATTAATAAAAGACTGTATAAAAGATAAAAACAGTGAAGAATATATATTAATATTTTCAGCACATTCTATACCTAAAATGTATATTGATAAAGGAGATCCTTATAGATATGAATGCAATTGCAATGCAGAAATATTAAAAGAGAAACTTTATAAAGAAGGATTACATTTTAAAGATATTGTACTTTCTTATCAGTCAAAAATAGGAAAATTAGAATGGCTTTCCCCTACAACAATAGACATGGTAAAAAAATACAGAGGAGAAAAATTAATAATATACCCTTTGGCATTTACTATAGACAATTCCGAGACAATTTATGAGATAGATATAGAATATAGAAAAGAAGCATTAAATAAATATGATATCAAAGATTTTATATTATGCCCTTGTTTAAATGACAGCATATATTTTGCAAAAACTATTATTGAATTATCAAAAATGAATAAAGAAATTAATATATATGATAAAATTGTTTAATAACGCAGCACTTTTTTATATTTTTTTAGTTTTATATAATGATATGTAATTTTATGGTAAATAAAAAATATTAGAGTACAATATGTATAAAATATTTTTACTTTTATAGTTTACTTTTAAATTATATATGATATAACTTTATAAAATCAAAAATATAGTTTGTCGGAGAAGTTTATGTTAAATATGTTAAAATTGAAAACTATTTATTATGCTGGTATTATGTTATTTATAATGGGGGTAAGTATGTTTGCTGCTGTTGCTATTGATAGAACTAGTCCAATAGGAGAAAATACAAGCAGATATAACTATGAAGCAATAACTGTAACATTCAATCAGCAGATGGTTGCTTTGCAGTCTATAAAAGAAGTAACTAATGAATATTTCAGTTTTAATGTAGATGTTAAAGGTACTTATAGATGGCTTTCTATTAATACTTTAGCTTTTTATCCTAGTGAGCCTTTGCCTGATAATACTGCTATTGAAGTTACGCTTAAAAAGGGAATAAAAAGCGAACTTACGGGAGAAGTATTAGAAAATGATTATACTTGGAGTTTTAATACTTTAAGACCTATAATGCAGAAAAGCTCGCCTTATGACAGACAGTCAGATTTGGCTACTGATGTTAATATAGTTGTTTATTATAATATGCCTATATATCTTGAAAGTGCCAAAGAAAATATAGAATTAATTTCAAGCAATACCTACAGAAATATAGATTTTGATGTAAGATATGCAAGACTAGAAGATTTAAGAGAATGGGAAACTAATGAATACAAACTTGAACAGGTACTAGTTATAAAGCCTAAAACGGTTTTGGATAAGAACGATAAAATAACAGTACATATAGAAAAAGGGCTTGCTGCTATTAATGGAAATTTGGGAACAGCAGATAATGACAGTTTTACTTTTTCTACACATGATGAATTCTATTTCAATGGAAACAGTGAGCAGACAGTAACAGCATCATACTCTCCAGAAGCTCCTAGAATTAATTTTTCTACAAGAGTTGAATGGGCTGACTTAATAAGAAATATTGAAATCACTCCAGCAATTCAGCTTCCTACAGAAGAGGATATTCAAGAGAACTCTTGGAGCTCTAAAAGTTTTTCGCTTTATTCACTAAGATTTAATCCTAATGTTACATACAACATAAAAATAAACGGAAGTCTTAAAGATGCTTACGGTCAAACTTTAGGAAAAGAACAAAATATTACATTAAATGTTACAGACTATAATCCAAGCCTTTCTATACCTTCTGGAATGGGAGTTGTTGAATCTTATGAAGGAATAAAACTTCCAGTACAGGTAATGAATCCTAATACTATTAATATACAAAGCAGATATGTTGATAAAGAAAATATCATACCATTTTTATTTGTAAATAGGGAAGTATACAGATATGATGAAAGTGCAGAGTTTAGAAATTATACAAATCAATATAAAAACTTATTAGGGTATAATAACACTACACAATACACTCCAGATGTTGAAAGAAACAGATACATCACAACAGCACTTTATTTAACTAATTATATGAATAATAAACAGTACGGACTTTTATCAATAGAGTTTAAAAGTAAGACTGGATATCAAAGTCAGTATGATTATTCATCATCTTCACAGATACAAATTACATCTATGGGAGTAACAGGAAAATTCTCAGGAGATTCAAATACAATATTCGTAACAGATTTAAAAACGGGAATGCCTATTGAAGGAGCTACTGTAGAAATAAGAGATGACTTTAACAGAGTATTAGAAAAAGCTGATACTGATGAAAACGGAATAGCTACTACTAAAGGATTCAGAGCTTTAGGAATAAGCAGAGTAAGCAGATGGTCATCACCAAGACAATGGGCTATAGTTACAAAAGGCGATGATGTATCTTTCATAAATAGTGATTGGGGTACAGGCGTTTCACCTTGGAGAATGGATATAAGCTATAATGATGCTCCTCCTACTAAAGATTATAACGGCTCTATGTTTACAGAAAGAGGTATTTATAAAGCAGGAGAAGAGGTACATATAAAAGGTGTTATAAGAGAAAATAGAATAGGAAGCTGGCAGATACCTAATGATTTAAAAAACGGAACATTTACAATCAACAATTCAAGAGGCGAAGAGATACATAAAGGAACAATTACTTTAAATGAATACGGTTCTTATTTGATAGATTTCACACTTCCAGCCGATTCTCCTACAGGTTATTATAATGTAAATGCAGTATTTCAAAATGAGTCCAATAATGACAGAGAAGAAAATACTTCATACAGTTTATCGCAAAGTTTCAGAGTAGAAGAGTTTAAACCTTTAGAATATGAAAGCAGATTATGGGTTGAAGATAAAAATTATTATTTAGGCGATACTATGCCTATAAAAATGTCTGGCTGGTATTTATTCGGCGAGCCTATGATATCTAATCAGGTAGATTATAATATATCTATGAATGAAACTTTCTTTACTCCTCCTAATAATGCAGGATTCAGATTTACAAAATTAAGCTGGTTTGAAGATGAGTATTATAATGATTATTATTCTATGATAGCAAACGGTACAGCTTCATTAGATGAAAACGGAGAATATGCTTATGCTCCTACTGTAGATGCAAGCCGTTCAATACATGCAGCTTATGTTACTATAGAGTCAACCGTATCAGGTGAGGATTCTCAAAGAGTAAGCACAACTAAAAGCGTATTAGTTCATGGAAGCGATTATTATATAGGTATAAAAAGACAAGGCTATTTCTTAGAAACTGATAAACCTACACAATTAGAGTTTATAGCAGCAGACCCAGAAGGCAACAGACTTGAAGGCAAAAAAATAGAAGTACAGGTTATAAGAAGACATTGGGAATCTGTAAGAAAGGCTATAACAGGCGGAAGATTTGAATGGGAATCTAAACAAATTGATGATGTTGTTGAAACTGCCACAGTTGCAACAGCTAAAGACCCTGTTGCTTTTAGTTTTACTCCTACAAACTCCGGACTTTATATAGTATTGGCAAGAGCAAAAGATTCTAAAAACAGAGAAGTTGCTTCTGATGAATATATGTATGTTATAGGTAAAGATTATGCTCCTTGGGCTATGTTTGATGATGATTTGCTAGAGCTTATAACAGAAAAAGAAGAGTATAAACCTTATGAAACAGCTAGAATAATGGTAAAATCTCCTTATGAATCTGCCACTGCTTTGGTAACAGTTGAAAGAGAATATGTAATAGATTCTTTTGTAACAAATATAGAAGGCTCTACTGCTTTAATAGAAGTACCTATAAAACCAGAATATTTGCCTAATGTTTATGTAGGTGTTTCACTTGTTAAAGGAAGAGTTGAAAATGAGGCTTATACTAATTATGCAACTGATGAAGGTAAGCCGTCATTTAAAATAGGTTATGCAGGACTTTCAGTTTCTCCGCGTGAAAAAGAGCTTAATGTAAAAATAACAAAATCTGCTGACAGCTTAGAACCACGCGATGAAATGACAGTTGATTTGTATGTTGAAACAAAAGAAAGCAAACCTATGGAAACAGAGATAATGTTAAGCGTTGTTGATGTGGGAGTATTAAATTTAATAGGATATAAAACTCCTAATTGGTTTAATACATTCTATGGAAAAAGACCTTTGAGTGTTGCAAGTGCCGATACAAGAATACATTTGATAGGTCAGCGTAACTATGGAGAAAAAGGAGACATACCGGGCGGAGACGGTATGAGAGCTAATGCTTCACTGATGGATAAAGCTGAAGCTATGGGTATGGACGTATTCAGCATAAGAAAAAATTTCCTTACTACTGCTTTCTATCAAGGAAGAGTAAAAACTGATGCTGAGGGTAAAGCTACAGTTACATTTAATTTACCAGATAATATTACATCATTTAGAATAATGGCTTCTGCTATAAATAAAGACGGTTATTTCGGTGCTTCTGATGATGTTGTTGTAGTTAAGAAAAATATTATGCTTATGCCTACACTTCCAGAGTTTGCTTATGTTGAAGATAAATTAAAAGCTGGCACTTTGGTTTACAACTATTCTGATAAAGATTTGGAAATAGAAATTCAGGCTGCTGCTTCTAATGCTATGATAGAAAATGATGTTCAAAAAATAACAGTTCCTAAAGGCGGAAATGCTGATGTTAGATTTGATATTATAGCTACAAACAGAGGAGAGGCTAAAGTTACAATACTTGCTAAAGGCGGAGAATATACTGATGCTGTAGAGAAATCATTTGAAGTTAATGTACCTATGACTACAGAATCTGTTGCAGTATTCTCAAGCACTACAAACAACAATACCGACTTGATGATAAGAGTACCTAATATTACAGAAGCGTATAAAGGTGCTGGAAGTTTGGAAGTTTATATGTCTCCTAGTGCATTCAGTGAGCTTTCTGGAGGAATTAATTATCTTATTAATTATCCTTATCTTTGTTTAGAACAGCAGTTATCAAGAGTTTATCCTATAATAACAAGCAAAAGATTATTAGTAGACATGAAACTTACTGATATAGCAGAGGCAGAATTAGATAAAACAGTAACTGATTTCTTGAAAACTATGCCGACATATCAAAGTCTTAATGGAGGATTCTCATACTGGCCTAGCAAAACTTGGATATCTCCTTGGCTTACTGCTTATGCTGCTGATGCTATGATTAAGGCTAAAAAAGAGGGATACACTATTGATGAAAACTCTTTACAGTTGGCATTAGAATACATAAACAATTATGCTAAAAGCGGAAATGCTGAAAAACCTAGCTTCTGGAATGATGAATACATTAATTTATCTTCTATAGCCTACATTGCGGCAGTTCTTGCTGAAGGCGGATACAATTCTAATGATGTAAAAGCTATAATAGACAGAATATACCCAGAAGTTAATAATATACCTTTCTACGGACAGGTTCAGTTAATGAGAGCAATGTATTATAACAAATACGATAATAATGCATTTACTAATGTAAGACAGTATATACTCAATACTATTAAAGAAGACCCTACTACTGCTCATTATGAACTTGAAGGAAGATATGCTAATCTTTATTGGATACACTCTTCATCAGTAAGAGATACTTCTGTTGCTTTATATGCATTGATAGAAACAGGATATGACAATGCTGTTAATGAAAAAGTGGTTCGCTGGCTTGTTCAGTCAAGAAAAAACGGAAGATATTTAAATACTCAGGATAATGTTTCAGTATTTGCTGCTATGAATATGTATTATAAAAAATATGAAAATGTTAGTCCTAATTTCAAAGCAGAGTTTATATATCAGGGACAAACTTTACTTGCAGAAACATTCAGTTCCAGAACTCAGCCTAGCCTAACAAAAAATTATGCTTTAGATGAGTTTATGAATGACAGATTAAGCAATTTAAATACTAGAAGTGCTTTAGCAAATATTAAAAGAAATGGAGACGGCAGACTTTATTACGGAGTAAGACTTACTTATGCACCTCGTGATTTGGCTGTTAATAGAGATGCTGGAATAAAAGTTGTAAGAGAGTATCAAACTAAAGACGGAAAAGTATTAGACCTTACAAAAGATAAATTCAAACAAGGCGAAGAATATGTTGTTGTAGTGAAAGTTACAGTTCCTTATGAGAGACATTTTGTAGTAGTTGACACTCCTATTGCTTCTGGTATGAGAATATTAAACTCTTCATTTGCTACAGAAAGAAGCGAAGTTAAAAACATTACTGGCAATCAAGATACAAGCTGGTGGGGCGGATTTAATCATACTGAAAACTACAATGATAAAATATTGTTATTTGCCGATATTCTTGATAAGGGAGAGCATGTATACAAATATGTAGTTAGAGCAGCCACACCTGGTGAATATTTGCTTCCTGCTACTAAAGCTGAAGAGATGTATAACCCAGAAGTATTTGGTTATGACGGACAGTATAAAGTTGTTATAGAGGCTAAATAATTTAATATCTTAAATTTTATAATAGATTTTTTAAGGGCGGTATCTTTTTTAAGGTATCGCCTTTTTTATTATTTAAATAATAATAATTTACAAAATTCTATAATTTAGGAATTATATATTGTTTATTTTAAAATATAGTAATTTAAACTAAATAATAGTATTTCATTTTTTAATAAAATATATTTAGAAGTAAATATATTTTATTAATTTTTTATATACAATATTTATTAAATAATACTATAATTAACAATGGGATAATTTTATGCTTAGAAAAAATTACTATATTTTTATTTTTGTTTTAATGACAATTTTATTATGCCAAAATAATATTTTAAACTCACAAGAGGCTTCATCAGGAAATCTTATTATAATACATATGAATGATACACATGGAAAAGATGAAGAGGAAAACGGAAAGTATGGAGCAGCTAGAAGAGCATCGTATATAAAACAGGTAAGAGCTACTAATAATAATGTTTTGGTTCTTCATGCGGGTGACACAACGATAGGAAGTATATATTCAACAATTTTTAAAGGTGATGATGAAGTAAGAATTATGAATAAACTTGGAGTAGGAGCGGTAACAATAGGAAATCATTTTACAGATTATGGATTAGATAATTTTAATAAAATAATGAAAGATAGAAATTTCCCTACTCTTTCAGTAAATATAAAAAATAAGAATAATAACAGCTATTATGCAAAGCCTTATATGGTTACAAATATCAATGGAATAAAAATTGCTGTAGTAGGGGTAACATCAAAAAATTCAGGATATAATCCAAATGATCTTAAAAATTTGATACTTGAAGATGAAATAACTGCATTAAATAAATTCATGGAAGATATACCTTTAAATACTACTAATGACGTTACAATACTTCTAAGCCATGCAGGATATAATATGGATGTAGAAATTGCTAAGGCCATACCTAATAAATTTGATTTTATAATAGGAGGTCATACACATACTGTTATGGAAAAAGCTGAAATTGTTAATGGTACTCCTATAGTGCAGGCAGGTTCTTACGGACATTATCTAGGAAATATAAATATAAACCTAAATAATGGGAAGGTTTCAAACTTTAATTATAAATTAGTTGCAATGGATGAAACAATAAAGCAAGATGCTGATATGCTTGCTTTAGTTAATGAAATGAAAAAGGAAGTTGACATTAAATCTAATATAAAAATAGGTACATTGCCTATGGATTTGCCTTATGATGTTGTTACTATAAGACAGCAGTCTACAGCATTAGGAAATTTCATATGCGACTTGGTATTAGATTCCAATCAGGAAGGCGATAAAGCTGATATGGTTTTGATTAATGCTGGAGGCATTAGGGAAGGGTTTAGTAAAGGAGATATAACATTAGCAAATATAATGACTATTTCATCATTTGATAATGAGGTAATATTAATATCATTAACTGGAAAAGATATACTTGATTTACTTAAGATATCTTGTAAAAACAGCACAGTAATTCCTACAAATTCAGGAGGAAGTTTTTTACAAGTATCCAGAGGAATGGAAGTTGTATACAGCAGAGATGGAAAATTAATATCGGCTAAATTAAATGGTAAAGCTATTAATGAAAAACAGTATTATAGAGTGGCTTTATCTTCATACATATACAGTGGAAAAAGCTATGTTGATGAAAATGGAAATTTTATAGCTCAAAAAGGAAAAGATGAAAATAATACAAATAAAGACTTTAGAAATGATATGGAATCAAAAATTAGATCTCTTAATAATATACCTTCAAGTTATATAGACGATACACTTAGAGTAAGATTGCAATAGATATAAAAATTAATATTTTTATCAAATAACAAAAATTATTTTAAAGTATAATAAATTGGTATATACCTAAACAAATATGGTTTGTCAAAAAATTAACTTTGTAATTTTTGATATTTGCGGGGCTTCACAGTCGTGCCACGCCCTGCGTGCCTGTGGCAACCCCCAGTTCTTTTGTGACGCTGTCCGCCTTCGGTGTGGCACAAAGAAGCAAAAAGGCTGTATTTCTGGCTAAATTTTACAATTTATTTTACATGTAAAACATAATTAGTACTATTTAGTATTATTTTTACACTTGCACTTTTTGGTTCTTTTTGCGGCGGGAAAAAGAACAACATAAAAATTGATAAACTTAAAAATTTCCAGTATAATCTTTATTTGATGTAAAGATATAAAATATATTGACTTATTAATTTTTTTCATGTAACCTATTACAGTAATATAATAGTTTGGGAGTATTATATATGAATATTTTAAAAAATTATAAGTTTTCATTTATATTAATTTTTTCAATGATATTAGGTGCAGTTATAGGGGCAGTATTTGGAGAAAAAGCAGCTGTACTTCAGCCTATAGCCGATGTGTTTTTAAATCTGCTATACTGCTGTGTTGTACCTATGATATTTGTTTCATTAGTGTATTCTATATCAAATATGGAAAACACAAACAAATTAGGAAAAGTGCTGTCTGTTATGATTATCATTTTTTTATTAGCAGAGATAATAGCTTCAATTTATATGCTAATAATAACTATAATATTTAATCCAGCAGAAGGCTATAATATAGTAATGAATGAAACTATAAGTAATATTAAAAGCAATTCAAATATATTATCTATGTTTACTGTAAATGATTTTAATCTTTTATGGTCAAGACAAAATTTGATGGCATTAATAGTATTTGCCATGTTTGTAGGAATTGCTGCAGTTAAATCAGGAGATGCTGGAAAACAGGCAGTAAAATTATTTGGCTCTTTAACTGTGATTATATCTAAAGTAGTTTCATATGTTATGTATTTAGCTCCTATAGGACTAGGTGCTTTTTTTGCTGTTTTGGTAGGACAAAATGGGGCTGAATTATCAGGTCCTTTATCTAGGGCTTTGATAATATATTTTATAGCTGCTATTGTATTTTATTTTTTATCAAATACAATATTTGCATATCTTGGGGCTGGAATAAAAGGTGTAAAACTATTTTGGAAATATATTATACCTCCTTCTTTAGTATCACTTGGAACTTGCTCATCAGCAGCCACAATACCTACAAATTTGATAGCTGGAAGAAATATAGGAATACCAGATGATATTAATGACTTAACTATACCTATGGGATGCAATCTTCATAAATCCGGAGCTGCATTGATAACTGTATTAAAAATTACTTTTATGTGCAGTATGTTTAATGTTAATATATTAGAGCCTCAAAATATCATTACTGCTATATTAGTATCAGTGCTTGCTGCTTCTGTTATGGGAGCAATACCAGCAGGCGGATATGTAGGAGAGATTTTTATAATATCAGCATTCCATTTTCCACAGGAGGCTATACCTATAATGGTATTAATAGGAACAATAACAGATGCCCCAGCTACAACAATAAATGCTACTAATGATGTAGGAGTTGGAATGCTTATGGCTAGAATATTTAAAGGAAAAAATTGGCTAAAACAAAATTAAATAAATTAAAAAGGGTACAAAAATGGAAATAGCAAAATACGAAAAAAAATATCTTAAAGAAGCATTAAATATATGGAATGAGATAATAAAAGAAGGAATATATTTTCCTCAAATAGAAACTCTCACAAATGAAGAAGAGGCTCATAAATACTTTAGTTCTCAGGATTATACTGCTATTGCTTATGAAGATGATAAAATCTACGGAGTTTACATACTTCACCCAAACAATATAGGAAGATGCGGACATATATCCAATGCATCATATGCTGTAAGTAAAGATGCAAGGGGTAAAGGTATAGGAGAGGCTTTAGTAAGAGATTCTATTAAAAAAGGTGCTGAGCTTGGATATAAAATACTACAGTTTAACGCTGTTGTAGTGTCCAATAATGCTGCTCATAAACTATATGAAAAAATTGGATTTAATAAAATAGGAATAGTAAAAAAGGGATATCTTAATAAAAATAATGAATATGAAGATATTGTACTTTATTATATAGATTTATAATTTAAGGATAAAATTTTATGGATTTTAAAAAAGTAAAAATAGAAATATATATACCAGAAGAATACACTGATAAATTAAGAGAGGCTTTAAATAGTATAGGAGCTTTAGGTGTAGGCAGCTATGATAATGTAATGTCTGTAACAAAAATTACTGGGTATTGGCGTCCTTTAGAAGGAGCTAATCCTTTTGACGGAGAAGTTGATAAAATATCAAAAGCTCCTGAAGATAAAGTAGAGTTTTCAACCGATATAAAAAATGTGGAAAATATTATTAAGGTTATGAAAGAAGTTCACCCCTATGAAGAGCCAGTAATGAATATAATACCATTAATAAATGATAGATTTAATATGAATTTAAATTATTAATATTAAAAAATGAAATAAAAAAACAAGAGTCTATTAATTATAAACTCTTGTTTTTTTATATTCACAAATTAATTAATTTTATGCCTGTTTAACTTCTGAAAGATCTTTTACAGAATTTACTCTCTCATTAGTAATAGATTTAGTAGGACATTTAGCTATACTTTCATTTGTAATAGAATAATCATCATAATTAACTATAGCAAGATAATTATCTATTTTCATACCGCCCTCTTTAGTAGCTTTAACACAAATACCGCATCCTATACAAGCTCTGTCGCAAGCCTTTTTAGCAATAGGACCTTTATCTTTAGATTTACAATATACATGGAACTCTTGAGAAACAGGGTGTATTTCTATAAGTTTTTGAGGACAAGCCTTAACACATGCATTACATGATACACATTTATCTTCAACAATAACAGGCATTCCAGTTTTTTCATCTTTAATAATAGCACCAAACTCACATGCCTTCATACAATCATAAAAACCAACACAGCCGTAAGAACAGTTTTTATTTCCACCAGCCATAACAGCAGAAACACAAGTATCAGCACCATTATATACTTTATCAGATTTTGCTATACCATTATGTCCATGACAGAAAATATAAGCTCTTGTTCTCTCTTTTTGAGCAGGTGCTACTTTACCCAAGAAGTCTGCAACTTTAGCAGCAGTATTAGCTCCTCCAACAGAACAGCCGTCTACAGGAGCTTTATCATCAACTAAAGCCTTAGCAAACTGAGCACAGCCTGGAAAACCGCATCCTCCGCAGTTAGCACCAGGAAGCATTTCAGTTAATTGAGTAACTCTCTCATCAACTTCAACTTTAAAAATTTTAGAAGAAAATATCAATAAAACAGCCAATATCAAAGCAATTAAGCCTGAAGATATTGAAGCTACCAAAACAGATGTCATCATTTTTATTATCCTTTTAAATAACTTCTAACACACTAATAATAATCATATTTTGATTATACCAGAGAAACCATAGAATATAAGAGCAAGTATTCCTGCAGTTATGAAAGGCATAGCAGGTCCTCTAAATGCCTGAGGTATATCAGCAGTAGATAAACGCTCTCTTATGCTAGCCATTATAACTAATGCCAATGTAAATCCTACTCCTGCTCCCAAAGCAAATACTATATTCTGTATAAAATTATATTTGTATAATACTCCAAATAAAGCCAAACCTAATACACAGCAGTTAGTAGTTATAAGAGGCAAATAAATACCTAAAGATAAATACAAACTTTCGCTAGTTTTTCTAACAACCATCTCTACAAACTGAACCAAAGCTGCTATAACTATAATAAATAATATAGTTTGGAGGAATTCAATTTTAAAAGGAACTAATATATAGTATTGAATCATCCAGCTTACAGCGGCAGTAAGTACAAGTACAAAAGTAACAGCAATACCCATACTTATTGCAGAATCTAATTTATTTGATACTCCCAAGAAAGGACATATACCCAAAAATTTAGTTAATACGAAATTATTAACTAATACAGTAGCAACAAAAAGTAAAATTAAATTAACCATTAGCTTTTCCTCCTCTAGCATCTATGGCTCTTTTTATAGCAATTAAAGTACCTAAAGTAAAGAAAGCACCCGGAGCCATAATCATAACAACCCAAGGAGTTGTAATTTCATTATAGGCATTCAAAGCAAAAGGCATAGCAGATTCTACAAAACCTCTTATGCTTCCTACTATATCAAAACCAAGCCAAGTACCGTTTCCTAATATCTCTCTGACAGATGCAAGAAGTGTCAAAGCAAAGAAGAAACCTACACCGTTGCCTAAAGCATCAAATATACTAGGTATAATACCGTTTTTATTTGCAAAAGCCTCAGCTCTTCCCAATATAATACAGTTTACAACTATAAGAGGAATATAAGGACCTAAAGCTAGAGACAAAGTATAAAACTTAGCTTTCATAACTATATCAGTTAAAGTAACAAAAGCTGCTATAACTACAATGTATCCCATAATTCTAACTTCATTAGCATAAATCTTTTTTATAAGTGAAATTAAAGCAGATGAGCATACTAATACAAAGATAGTAGCTGCTGACATACCTATAGCATTCATAACACTGCTGGTTACTGCTAAGCTGGGACACATACCAAGAACCTGAACGAAGGTTGGGTTATTTTTCCATATACCTTCCATAAATACTTGAGAATTTTTCATAATAATTTAACCTTGATTTAATTAAGATTATACACTTATATATTATATCATAAACTGCAAGATTTTTCAAGTAATATCATAAATATATACTGTTTAAGAGCCATAGATATTGCACACTTTTAGTTTAAAAAAAAGATGGTATTCCTTATAATTTATAATTGCTACAAATAAACCAAAAGGAATACCTAT
>NZ_CASEGO010000079.1 GCF_949287625.1 uncultured Brachyspira sp.
GCAATTACTAGAACTTTATATTTTATATATACGTATTAAATGTAGTGTATATCCATAAATTTAGGCTAAAAATACAGTTCTTTTGGTTCTTTTATACCACGCCACAGGCGGACAGACGTCATAAAAGAACTGGGGTGTGGGGCAAAGCCCCATATATTAAAAACAAAATATAACTTCATTTTTGACAAACTATATTTGTTTAGGTATATACTAAACAATTTTATCTTGTCAGTTTTTTATTAACTTTTTCAAAGCCAACCTAATACTAAAGTACTTTCTTTGCAGCAGTAATTCAGTATTATAATGTATGCAAAACAGACCCTCTGTGTGCTTTATGGTTGTGAGTTAAAATTATTAATTACAAATAAAATTAATTTTGAAACAATTTTGGTAAAATATGACTATAACTCATAATATTGACAATTTATACATAAAAGCTATAATACGAAAAATATAGTTGGAGGTTTATATGATATTAGATGAAATAAGGAAATATTATGATCTGATAAAAACAACTGAGCTCAAGCCGCTTTATGAAGATGATTTTCAATTTGAGCTTCTAAGAAACAGAGAAGAACTTGAAAATCATATAAATGATTTAGATGATTATGAAAAAACAAGAATAAGAAATGCTGTAACAGATGAACTAAACAATTCTAAAGGAGTTGTATTTTATAGTTCTGAGAGTGCTGGAGATGTTTATTCAAGTATAGAAGATTTTTTAGTTTATCTGCTTAATGAGATACTATATCAAAAATTATTAGTAAAAAGTGAAGGTAAAAAACTATCATCATATTTTATGGAACTTGAAATAAGCATCAAAAAACTTCTTGTAATGATTTGGACTAAGTAGTTTATATTGGGGGATTACAATGAGAAAAAATTATCTATTATATACAATTGTTTTAATAGTTATGTTAACTTCATGCTACAGACCAGCAAAATCATATTTCAATGTAGTATCATCAAGCAAAGAAAATGATAATATAAAAGTTGTAATAGAAGCTAAAAAATCTGGAAGACAATCTGAAAATATATTTTTGATTTCTAAGTTTTTAAATGATGATGATGTTATAGTCAATACATCTATGTCACAGATAGGACCAATGATGTTTGATGCTGGAAAATATGAATTTAGCGTTCCTTTTCCTACAAACTCATTTAGTAAATACACAAACTTTATTGAAGAAATACAGCCTGAAAAAGCTCAGCGTATGGCACAGAGCGGAGGATTCGGAAGCAGCTTTTTTACGTATATGATGCTTATGAATCTGATGGATAATAGAAGACCTGTGTATTATGATGATTATGGAAGAAGAAACACTGTAGATAGAGATTATTATGATACTAGAAGAACTACATACAATAATAGCAGCAGAAGTATAAAAAACATATTTAATTCATCTTCATCTAAAAAAACAACAGTAAATAATAATAACAGCAGCAGTTCTAAAAGACGTACACTATTCAAGCAAAACTCTGGAAGTTCTACAAGAAAGAAAAGTACATTCAGACGCTCTTCTACTAGGAGAAGAAGATAATTTATTATAATATATACCTAAAAAGATATAGTTTGTCAAAAAATAAATTTTTAAATTTAGTATTTGTGTGGACTAGCCCTACGAAGTACAAGTCGTGCCACATCCCCATTTTGTGACGCTGTACGCCTCGCTCTGCGTGCCGTAGGCAGGCGAAAAGACTGCATCTAATTTATAATTGGTTTTAGAACAAGCAGCTTATTTATTCTACAAAGTTTATAAGCTCTCCTATGCCTTCTATAGAGCATGTTATTTTATCACCACGCTTCATATATTTAGGAGGATTAAATGACATTCCAACACCTCCCGGAGTTCCTGTTGCTATGATATCTCCAGTTTCTAATGTCATACCTTTTGATATATCAGAAACCAAATAATTTATATTATATATCATATATTTTGTATTTGAGGATTGTCTTAATTCATCATTTAAAATACTTTTTACTTCAAGAGGAAATTTTATATCATCTTTATAAACTATACAAGGTCCCATAGCACTGTAAGAATCTAAACTTTTTCCTTTATACCATTGGGAATGACGTTTTTGTATATCCCTAGAAGATATATCATTAAAAATACTGTATCCAAATATGTAGTCATTAACATCTTCTGGATTTATGTCTTTTGCAGTTTTCCCAATAATTACAGCAAGCTCAGCTTCATAATCAAGGCATTCATCTAAATCAAATCTTCCTTTTATCTTATCCCCAAGTCCTATAATTTCTATAGCTCTTTTAGAAAAATATACAGGGGCTTTAACTTCTTTAAAATCTTTCATATCTTTTTTAATTTCAGATAAATGATCATTATAATTAACACCTACGCATATAATATCATGGATAGGTTTTCTTATAGGTGAAAGTATCTGTACATTTTCAAGAGAATAAGAACGCGTACAATTCTCCTCAGCATATTTCAATTTTTTTAATATATCATCATTCATCATTTTTATTAGCTGAATCATAGGATTATCATTTGCTTTGAAATCTGGGATTATTTCATTTATGGCTATTACTTTTTTTTCATCCTTACTTAATATGCCAATAGATTCTGTATTATTCCATTCTACAAAAGATACAAATTTCATTTACTGCTCCGTTTATAAAAATTGAAAAAAGCAGCATTATCATAGCTTAAAAAATAAAAAGCTCTATATAAAAAATTTAATGATGTTTTAGACAATTTTTAAAAAGTTTTTTAATTTATAATAGTGTTTATTATATTATAATAGATTTGTAATTGTTTTTCAATATGCTGTAATTTTTAAAATTATTTTTGAATTAATGCTGTATAAATAATTTGATATATACACAATTAAATGATATAATAAAAAACTATAAAAAGTATTTAATTATAATAAATTGCGGATTTTTCTTTAGTATGAATCATTTAATCACAGGACCAATGTTTGCAGGAAAGTCTAAATATCTGATAAAGACATTAGACTATCTATTAATGGAAAATAAAGACATAAAAATATTATTTATATATCCAGCTATTTCTTTCAGAGGATATTTCTGCCGAGACAAAAATGTATATTTAGATAAAAGAATCGATATAATTACCGAAGAGGAAATTGAAAAAGATTTAGGAAATAATATAGAGCGTATTTATCAATATATTTCAAAGTATAATGTTATAGGTATAGATGAGTTTTGCTTTTTGAAAGAACCTAAAATATTTGCTGATTTAATGAAAATGTGCGGTAATGATAATATAGACTTCTGCGTAGCTTCTCTTGATATGGATTATAAAAGAAATTATTGGGAAAGTGTATCAAATCTTATAGAGGAAGATTTGATAGATATTCATACAAAAGTATTTGGTAAGTGCGAATGCGGAAGAAAGGGTATATATTCAAAAAGGATAGCGAAAGATGTTGATAGAGTTGTAATTGGAGATGATATATATAAATGCGTTTGCAGATACTGTTATGAAGGCGAAGATGAAGAAAAATTTGACCTATAATAATTGCTAAAAATCAAAAACGATAAAAGTTCTATAAATACAAAGTATGTAGCTAGCTATAAAAATAAGTGCTGATTCTATACCTAAACAGATATAGTTTGTCAAAAAATAAATTTTTAAATTTTAGTATTTGTGGGTACTAGCCCTACGAAGTACACAGTCGTGCCTTCGGCGGCGAAATGCTGCATTTCAGTCTAAATTTAGTAATTTATCCTACATATAAAACATAATTGGTACGATTTAATAATAATTTTAATACTTGCACTTTTTGGTTCTTTTTGCGGCGGGAAAAAGAACAATAAAAAAATTGACAAACTTAAAAATTTTCAGTATATACAAAATTATAACTACTTTAATAAATTAACAAATCAAAAAATAATTGATTTTTTTGATAATTTAGTATAAACTTTTCTTATAAATATCATTCGGAAGTGTAGGCAAATGTTTTTTTCTTTAATTTATTATTTTCCTCTATAATATCATAAGTAGGCAGTTAGCTTACATTTAAAATTCAGAAATATAAATAATTCTTTATTTATAAATAAAATATTACAATATTTAAGGAGTATGCAGTATGCATAAACAAATTTTAATTCTTTTATTCTCGTTATTGTTAACGATTTCATGCGGATCTTCTTCAAAAAGCAGCACAAAAAATAAGGTAGATATAAAAATAATATCTATGGCTGTTGAAGAGAAATCATTAAATGTAATGAGAGATATACTTTCTAAAAATGGATTTAATCCTACTATTAATATGCTTCCAGACTATGCCAGCTTTACAGGTCAGTTGGAAGCTAATAATTATGATATAGCAATTAACAGCTGGAATACTGTAACAGGAAACCCTGATTATGCCGTAAGATCATTATTTTTAAGCGACGGAGATTATAACTATTCAAAAATATCTAATGCTCAGCTAGATGAACTTATAGAAAAAGCATCTGCAGAGTCATTTGCTGATTCTAAGGCTACATATTCTGAAATAGAAAAAATTATCATAGATGAAAATGCATATATCATACCATTATATAATAGAGTAAAAACTCAGGCATTTAATAAAACTATTGTAGATGAAAATACTGTAAAAATATATAAAGCAGCTTCTATTAATGCTGGTGAGATATCATTTGTAGATAAGAGCAAAAATGAAACTGAACCTTTATATATAAGTCAGACAATATCTTCTTTAACTTCATTAGATCCAATAAAAGGAAATGACGGTTCTATCAATTTTATTAATAATCAAATGTATGTAAGAATAGTTACTTTAACTACTAATGATCAAATAAGTACAGAAAATTCTTTATCATATAACTATGCTATAGCAAGCGGCAATAAAGATTATTATTTTGTTTTAAGAGATGATATATATTTTGCCAAAGTAGAAAATAAAAAAGCAGCTGACAGCGGATAGAGAGTAGGAGCAAGTGATGTTGTATTTTCATTAAATAGAGCAAAAGACAGAAACAGTGTACCTAATCATAGAACATACAGTCTTCACAGCAGTATGGAAACAATATCTATAGTAACAGATATAAATGAACTTAAAAATACTAAAACAGATACAAGCGATGTTTATACAGAACTTTCTAAAAATTTACCAGCTCCTATATTATCTCTAACTTCTGTAACTTCTCAGGCGGATAATAAAAACGGAGTATATCAGGTAGTGAAAGTTACAACAGTAAAACCATTCCCTCAAGTTCTTAATTACTTAGCACATCAGTCTGCAGGTATAGTAAGCGAAAAACAAATAAAAAAAGTAAATACTTATAATGTTGCTAATTATGATCCTCAAAAAGATATATGTTATGGAGATGAATCTACTATAACAGAAGGAAACAGCTATAATAATACTTTGTATACAAGCGGACAATATATTGCAGTGTATAAAAATGATTATGAAGTAGTTTTGGAAAGAAACCCAGGGTTTATGAAAGATACTGATAAATTCCCTAAAATAAAAACAGTAACTATAAAATTTATAAAAGACTTAGATGCAGCTGTATCTTCATTAAGAAGCGGCGATATTTATGTATTATATGATATAGTAGCTGATAAATTAAAAGTAATAGAAAGCGACAGTAATTTAGTTCTTCAAACAATGCCTAGTAATGCTTTAATATTTGCTTTTCTTAATATGTCAGACGGACATGTTACTAAAGATATTAATATAAGAAAGGCTGTATTATATTCAGCTGATCAAAATGCCTTTATTGCTGTTAATGACGGTTATGGCTATAAGGCTTATACTACGCTTAGTCCTTTGGTTGATACAGGCAATACTTTAACTGCTGATAAAAGTAAAGTTCAGCAATATTTAAAAGCATATGAAGAAAGCAAAGTTTCTTCCAATCAGTAATTAATTATTATTGAGCAGTTTTATAAGATTATATTTTTATGTCTTATAGAACTGCTATTATATGTAAAAAGAGATAGAAAATGGATAATATTATTTTCTCTATTATAAATAATTTTGAAAAAATGCAGAGAATATTCTTGTATAGAATAGCTGTTATAATTTTGGGTATATTTACTTATATTTTTATATGGTGCAAAAAATTTTTTCTCTACGGCAGATATAAAAAATCTCATTCTTACCAATCTTTCAATTTGGATAATGATACTCAATATCAGGAAAAAGAATATTATCAGCATATAGAAAAAGAGATAGAAATATTAGGAAAAAAAATAAGCGAAGCAGAAAAAAAAGAGAGGGTAAAAAAATATATAGAAGAGCAAAAGAAGATAAAAGAAAAAGAGAGAGATGCAAAGTTTAAATCTAATTTTACCGATTCTGCAGTATTAAGAAGTTTATTAGAAAATAAAATATTTTTTGTGTATTCTATAATATTTTCCTTTCCTATGTATATTCTTATATATTTATTTTCAAAATGGTATATGAAGTATATATTTGAAAGACTTGTAATGATGATATTTGTAATGCTTGGTGTAATTTTTTTAGTATTTACTATACTTTATATTTCTCCTATGGACAGTGCTTTAAATATTTTAGGTCAGGATGCTACAAGAGAGCAGATAGAAGCATTCAATAAATCTTACGGACTTGATAAGCCTTATATAGAGCAATTATTTAATGCTTTTAAAAATATTATTACTTTTGATTTGGGAAAATCTTATGTAGGAAATGAAGATATATTTTCTGCCATTGCCCGTAAATTTCCAGTAACTTTATCTATAGCATTTTTATCGCTTTTGCTTGCTGTAATAATAGCCGTACCAGCGGGAATAATTTCTTCTATAAAACAGTATTCTTTATTTGATTATCTTTTTATGCTTTTTGCTTTGATAGGATTATCGATACCAAATTTCTGGATAGGCTTAATACTGATACTTAATTTTTCTATTAATATGAATTTGCTCCCTTCTACTTTTTCTGTAGGAGATTTTAAATCATATATAATGCCTGTTATAGTATTGGGTACAGGTTTATCAGCAAGTGTTGCAAGAATGACAAGAGCTTCTATGCTTGAGATAAAAAGTTCCGACTTTGTACTTACTGCAAGGAGTAAAGGTCTTAATGAAAACATTGTTATATTCAGGCATATTTTTAAAAATGCTTTAATACCAATAATAACAGTTGTAGGTATGCAGCTTGGATCTATATTGGGAGGGGCTGCTGTTACAGAGAAGGTATTTAATATAAGCGGTATAGGAAGTTATATAGTTGATAAGCAGTTTATACCTGATATACCTGCAGTTTTAGCTGGGGTTGTTTATGTTTCTATAGTTGTGAGTATTGTTAATTTGATAGTAGATATATTATATGCTTTTTTAGACCCTAGAATAAAATCCAATATGAAAAATTATTAGAAAAAATAGGAAATAAAAAATGGATTATAAGAAAAAATTAGAAGAAAGTAAGTTTATTAAATTCAGAGAATACAGCTCTCTCAATTTTGCTGTTGGGGCTTCTTTATTTATAGGGGTTATTATACTTTTATTTTCACTAGATTTTGCTAAAAAGAGTTTTAATATTTTATACAATTGCTGCAGCATTATTATATTTTTTATCATCTTTAGTATCATATTTAGTACTTATAAAATTAAAAAAAGATGTAAAAAATAATAATGATATATCTGTTTCTACTAGAAGATTGGGATTTATTCTTATATTCTTTTTAGTATTTGCAAATATATTTACAGCTTCATCTGGTTTTCTGCTTATTGCAAAGAAGAAAAAACTTGAATATATATTTATGTTTGAGGCTTTTTTGATAAATATATCTATTATATTTGTATCTGGGGTTAATTTATTTAAAGAGATTATTCCTGATAATTTTTATTTTGGTATAATTATTTTAATATTAACATCATTATTTTATATAGCATCAATGTATTTAGTTTCTGTAAAAGAATTAAAACCAAACAGAAAACTTTTTTGTTTTATTTCTGCTGTATTGATTTTAACTATATTCTTAGGAAATATTTTGCATTTTTAGCTGGTATTACTATGATATTAAAAATCAATCATAAAGATGATGATATATCTATAGAGTTTGTTGATGTGCTTTACAGGGTATTTAAAAATGAGATGGCTGTAATAGGAATGTTTTTTGTAATATTTTTATTTGCATTATCAATAAGCAGTTTATTTACATTTAATTATGCTGATGCTGTAGAGAATAATTATACTGCACTTCTTCAGGCACCTTCTTTAATATATCCTTTCGGTACAGATAATTACGGACGTGATGTTTTCAGCAGAATAGTTTTCGGAGCTAGAATCTCTCTTATAATAGGAGTAATATCTACCATTATACCTATTATAGCAGGCGGTATTTTAGGGGCTTTATCAGGATATTATAAAGGAAAGCCTGATAATATTATAATGAGAATATTGGATATATTATATTCTGTTCCAAGCATACTTCTTGCCATAGCAATTATTTCTGTTTTTGGGGCTAATGTATTTGTTCTTATTATAGCTCTTAGTATAAGTGCTGTGCCAAGCTATGCTAGAACTGTAAGGGCGAGTGTTATTTCAGTATCAAATATGGAGTTTATAGAGGCAGCTAAGGCATTGGGTGCTAATAACTTTATTATTATTTACAAGCATATAATACCTAATGTACTTTCTCCAGTTATAGTTAGAATGTCTCTCGATATAGGTTCTGCTGTTTTGTCTACTAGCAGTTTAAGTTTTTTAGGTTTGGGTATAGAGCCTCATATACCTGAATGGGGCAATATATTAAAAATAGGAAGTGTTTATCTTGAAACCAATCCTTATATAGCAATATTCCCAGGGCTTGCTATCATACTTATGGTGCTTGCTTTCAACTTTTTGGGTGATGGGCTTAGAGATGCATTAGATCCTAAAATGAAATAACAATAAATAAAATTAAAGGCTGCAATTTATGGAAGATATATTACAAATAAAAAATCTGCATGTTCATTACATAAAAGAAGATGAAACAGTAAAAGCAGTAAACGGAATAAATTTAAATTTAAAAAAGGGCGAGAGCATAGGATTAGTAGGTGAAACAGGGGCTGGAAAAACAACAGCGGCATTATCGGTAATGGGATTAATACCCTACCCGCCCGGACTTATTATAGACGGCGAAATCATTTATGACGGCAGAAATATAATAAACTGCAGCAATAAAGAGTATCAGCGTATAAGAGGAAATGGAATATCTATGATATTTCAAGACCCTATGACAGCATTGAATCCTACTATGACGGTTGAAAAGCAGTTAATGGAAGTTTTGGACAGCCATAAAAGCAGTATGAGCAAGGGAGAGAAAAAGGATACTATAATAGAGCTTCTTGAACTAGTAGGAGTGCAGCGTGATAGATTAAAAGAGTATCCGCATCAGTTTTCTGGAGGAATGAAGCAGAGGGTTGTTATTGCTATGTCTTTGCTTTTAAAACCAAAAATATTGATAGCTGATGAGCCTACAACTGCTTTAGATGTTACTATACAGGCTCAGGTTTTGAATATTATAAATAATCTTAGAGAAAAATTTGATATGTCTTTGATTCTTATAACTCATGATTTGGGTGTTGTAGCTCAGGTTTGCGATAAGGTATCTATAATGTATGCAGGAGAGATTGTAGAAAGCGGAGATGTTAAGGACGTTTATTTGAATACTAAGCACCCATATACAAAGGGATTATTTAATTCTATACCAAGACTCGATACTGATAATGAAAGACTTATACCTATAGAAGGCGATATGGTTAATCCTGCCAATTTGCCAAGCGGCTGCTATTTTAATCCTAGATGCAAGTATAAAAAAGATATATGTATAGAGAAAAAGCCTGATGTTATAGGGGATAATCATCAATATAAATGTCATTTCTAATAAAAATATTTAAGGGATAATAATTATGTTTATTGAAACTAAGAATTTATATAAATATTTTAATACACCTAAAGGCAAACTGCATGCTGTTGATAATGTGAATATAGCAATAGAGGAAGGGGAAACTCTTGGAATAGTAGGTGAATCAGGCTGCGGAAAAAGTACTTTAGGAAGAGTAATTTTAAGACTTCATGAGGCTGACAGCGGAAGCATATATTATGACGGTATGGATATAACTAAATTAAGTAATGATGATATGCGAAAGATGAGAAGATTTATGCAGATAATATTTCAAGATCCTTATTCATCTTTGAATCCCAGATATACAGTTTCTGAAATAATTTCAGAGCCTCTTACTTTCTTTAATATATATAATAATGCTAAAGATAGAAAGGCAAGAGTAGAAGAGCTTATGGACATAGTGGGGCTTAGCAAGAGAAGCTATAATATGTATCCTCATGAATTTGACGGCGGAAGAAGACAGAGAATAGTTATTGCTAGAACTTTATCTATCAATCCGAAATTTATAGTATGTGATGAGCCTGTAAGTGCATTGGACGTTTCTATACAGGCACAGATAATTAATCTGCTTATGGATTTGCAAAAAGAACTTAAATTAACTTATATGTTTATCTCTCATGATCTTTCTGTTATAAAGCATATATCAAATAATATATCAGTTATGTATTTGGGTGAGATAATAGAAAGTGCTGATAAAAAAACTTTATTTGAAAATCCAAAACACCCTTATACAAGAGCTTTACTTTCTGCTATACCTACAATTGATATAAATAACAAAAAAGAAAGGATATTATTAAGAGGAGAGGCAACATCTCCTATAAACCCTAAAAAAGGATGTAGATTTTACAATAGATGTGCTTATGCTAAAGATGAATGTTTGAATGATAATGTACAATTAAAAGATATTGGTAAAAATCATAAGGCTGCATGTATAAGAGATGATATATAAATTACGGCTGAGACTTTTATTATAAAAAAATCCCAGCTATAAAGTTAAAACAATTAATATTATTAGTAAGTATTTTAAGTATATATAAAACACAATACTTAAAAACTAAATAATATTATTCAATTTCTTTTTTAAATAAATCTATTATTTTTTCTGTTATATATAGTAATTTTTTTTCATCTTTAGGAAATACAAATTTTCTGTATAATGTATCTTCATCTTCAGACTTAGAAAAACCATACATACATTCATTTTCTGAAAGTATTCTTTCCAAATCATCAGAGCCTTTGCTTGAATGGAGTATTAAAGAAGTAGAATCTATTTTATCGCAGTATATATCAATAGCATATGATATATTATCATTTTTTATTTCTTTATAGAAACATTCATTTTCATAATTATTTCCGCCGAAAGTTTTAATAAGATTATTGATTCTAATTGAAGATAGATTATGACATATATCAACAATTTTTAGGTATTCTTCATAGTTATTTAATATATTATCATACATATCTTTATATGAGTTTTCCATACTTTTAAATACCGCCTTTGCCAATTTCTTATATGAAAAGCCTATTATATAAATTTATGTATATTTAGTCAATAGAAAAATAAAAAAATGTTTATTTATTATTAATTGTTGAATTGAGGCAAAATAAGATATATAATCATTTTATATTTTATTTAGGATATAAATCATGCATAAAGAATTTTTAAAAGAGAACTTATTTTGGATTAGAGAACCTAAGAATATATTAATTGATGATAAAAAAATAGAAATATATACAGAAGCCAATACTGACTTATGGCAGAGAACATACTATGGTTTTCAAAATGACAATGCCCCTATACTTCAGACAAAAATGAAAGATAAATATTTTTCTTTCACAGTAAAAACTGTATTTGAAAGCAAACGCCGTTTTGATCAGTGCGGTGTTATAATATATATAGACAGTGAAAATTGGTTTAAGGCTTCTATAGAGTACGAAAATGAAGATTATCAGCGTTTGGGAAGTGTTGTTACAAATAACGGATATTCCGACTGGGCTACTCAGGATATATCAGCTTCTATAAAAGAGATGTATTATAGATTAAGCAGAAGAGAAAGCGATTTTTTAATTGAATATAGCGAAGACGGAATAAATTTCAAACAAATGAGAATATTTCATTTATTTAAGGCTGATGATGAAATTCCTCTTGGAATATATGCCTGCAGTCCAGAGGCTTCATCTTTTAAGGCAGTATTTACTGACATGTATATAACAGATTGCAAATGGCAGGAACATAAATAAAAATTGACAAATAAATATAGTCTGTTAAAATAAATTAGTTAAAAATAAAAAATAAATATAATGGAACACTATCAATATGGCAGAAAACTATAAAGTAATAGCAAGAAAATACCGCCCTCAAACTTTTGAAGAGGTTATAGGTCAGGAGCATATCACAAAGACTATATCAAAAAGTATAGCACAAAAAAAGATAGCACATGCATATCTATTTTCAGGGGCTCATGGTGTAGGTAAAACTTCTCTTGCTAGGATTATAGCTAAAGCCTTAAACTGCGTTAATGGTCCTACGGATAAGCCATGCGGAGTTTGTCCGTCATGTACTCAGATAGAAAACGGTACTCCTCTTGATGTTATAGAAATTGACGGTGCCAGCAATAGAGGTATAGAAAATATTAGAAGTATTATAGAAAATGTGCGTATATCTCCAGTAGCTGGAAAATATAAAGTATATATTATAGATGAGGTGCATCAGATAACTAATGAGGCTTTTAATGCACTTCTTAAAACTTTAGAAGAGCCTCCTGCTCATGTTGTGTTTATACTTGCTACTACTGAAGCAGACAGGGTGCTTCCTACTATAAGAAGCCGATGTCAGCAGTATACTTTTAAGTCATTAGGCATAGAAGATTTAGAGAAAATATTAAAAGGCATACTTGATAAAGAGAATATTAAATATGATGAAGAGGCGGTATTTTTAATAGCAAAGCAGGCAAGAGGTTCTGTACGGGACAGTGAAACTATACTTGAAAAAATGATAGCTTACACTACCGATAAAAAGTATATAACAAGTGCTGATGTTAATGCTGTTGTGGGAGGAAATAATTTTTCTTTTGTTAAAGAGTTTTTTGATATTATAATGTCTGAAAATAAAAAATCTTATTTTGAGTTTGTGAAGAAATTATTTGAGGATGCAGTAGACCCTAGAACATTTATAAACAGTGTAATAGAATATATGCGTGTTGTTCTTATGATAAAAAGCGGTATTGATGATACAAAGCTATTAGAGATTACTGAAAATGAGAGAGACGATTTAAAAGTATTTGCTAATCATTACAGCGATGATGAGATAGAGAGAATACTTGATTATATATTACTTACAGAAGAGCGTATAAGAAGTGCATCTAATCCTAGAACTATATTTGAAATGCGTATGCTTCTTTTACTTAATACGGATAATTTGATTCGTCCTGTAGATATAGTAGCTTCCAATATGCAGGCAGTTTCTGCTGTTTCTTCTACTAGTGAAGATTTCAGATTTGAAAGTGCTAATAATAATAATACAGCTTCACAAGCAAATCAGCCTAAACCTCAGTATGATGTGCCTTTAAATCCAACAGATAAAAGGCGTATATTCTACAATAAAATACTCTCTTTTATAGAAACAGAAAGCCCTACTATATACTCTCTTTTATCACAGGGTAACCCTATAGAAAGCAAAGGTGCAACATTAATAGTAGCACTTCCAGATAATATATTTGAAATGACTCAGACTGATAAAAGGATAAATGATTTGATATCGAAGGCTATACCTAAGTTTACAAAAAATAAAGATGTTGCTATACAGTTTCAGAGAGCAGTTGAAGGCAATATGATAGATAAATTAAAAAGCCGTCTTCAGGCTACCGAAGTAGATGAAGGTTCTCTATAATATATACTGAAAATTTTTAAGTTTGTCAACCGCGAGCTCTCCCTCATCTTCGTTCGGGACGCACGGTATTGTTTATTCTTATCAAATGTCAACGCGACCGAACGAAGTGGTATGCAGCTGATTGCCTATTATTATGTAAAATAAATTATTTATTTTACATTTTAAACTTATAAAACTTATTTTATTAATAACTAGTAATACTTTATGTTTTATGATGAATATATAATAATTTTGTGAATACAAAGGATTACACATAATATATGAGAAGAATTATTCTGATATATTATCTTTAAGTGAATGGATAATATAGCAATATAAGAAGTCATTAAAAGAGAATAAAATATTCACAGTAAAAAATAAAAATGAAGATATAAAACTTATAAAGTTATAATATTAAAATTATACTTATAAAAAATCTCATGCATATCAAGCAGAAGACATGCATGAGAAATCCCCATATACTCATTCTTAGGAGTTATTAAAATAGCTGAAAAGTTCTTTCTAAAGTATTAATAAAAAGATGAGTTTACTATCAAGTATCTGTCTTTGCCTTTGGTATTTACATCTGGATTATAGACAACATATGTATCGTTTCCAAGTTCGGCATATCTTAAAAGTTTATCATCAGACATAAAATCACCTTTAACATAAATAGCAGAACCAGGTGCCATAGGACAATTATACTGTGTAGTTATAATTTTGGGTTTTGTAGTAATAAGCCCTTTGTATCCGTAAATACCTTTTGAATCATTTTTATAATTAGCCTTTAGCCAAGATGCATAAAGCTCACTCCAATCCTGAAACTCTTTAATATTTTTATTGGCAGCATAAAGTATAGCCTTATAAGTTCCTTTATATTCTTCTGGGGCATTGGCTATATCTTTATATATTTCAAAACCGTTTTTTGAATGAATCCCAAGCCAATACATAAAAAGAGAAACAGTAGCATATTTATGAACTGTATATCCCTGATTCCAATTTACAAAATAATCGCCTTTGGTTATTAAATACATTGAATCTGTATTATAATAATCAAGCCTGTTTTTAGGCAATTTTCCTCTGTAGGCTATAACGGCAGCTTCTGATAATGCTTCATCTACCCATATGTCAAATGAAGAATTGCTTTTATTTTCTAAAGAACTGTAATGTATAACATGATGAAGTTCATGGGCTATTGTATTTACAACAGATGCTATATTTTCCCAACCATTTATATAATCCAAAAATATAATATTATCTGTATCATTTTTTATTTCATTGAGACCGTCAAGTATTGAATATCCCTGCATATAAGGCTTATCACCTGTAAAGCCTCCGTTAATGTCCATTATTAAAAGTGTTAATTTACCTTTTAATTTGCCGTATAAATATTCTTCCATGTCATATATTTTTGAAGTTTCTAATATAATACTTTGCAAATCTCTGTCATTTACTTGAAGTCCGTTCTCCAGATATATATCTATCCTAGATGTTGAGTATATATTTTTCGCTTTTAGACTTTCTTTGGAATAATTATTATTTATATATCTTACAGCATTAAATACCTTTTCTGTATTTTTGCCTTTATATATATTATAGCTTACTGGAGTTTTTAGAACTTCATTTAGGCTTTCATATGCATTCAAAACAAATGCATGGCTTATGATAAATAATATTAATAAATATTTTCTCATAGTTCTTTACTCCTTATAAATTATAATACTTTTTATAAGTATCGGAAAAAATATAAAAAAGAAATAAAAGAAAATATTAAAAAAGACTTGCAGCAATAGCAAGTCTTTTAATTATAATTATTAATAATTATTCATCATCACTATGAGATTCTATTAATACTGAATCAGGTATGCTGTTCCAAATAGCATTTAATTTATCCTGAAATATAGCACATGCTATTACATACATAAATAAATTTAATACTATTAATAATACTGTACTGTCTTCTGTACTGTCCATTCCAGCTTTTTTAGTCATCTCTAAATAAAGTATTTTACCGTATTTATAGTACCAATAAAAAGTATAAAGTCCGCATGTTACAATAGATAATACTAATTCTAATGTTGGATTTATATCATCTCTTTCCATAAAATTTTTAATCTCATCTGTAGTCTTATAAATCCAGTATGCATAATAAATACCGCATGTTACAATATTTAATACCACAAGCATAGGTATGCTTCTAACAGTACCTTTTACCATTATCTAAACCTCCTAAAAAATTTTTAAAGTGATTATACTTTAACTTTAAAAAATAATCAATAAAATTACAATAATATTTATTTTTTTAATGCATATATTCTATAAAGAATAATAAATGTTATTATATATAAATTATATTTAAAATATTATTAAAACGCATGTTTAATCGATTTTATAAATAAAAAAAATTAGAATTATAGATTAAGCTGCATTTTAAAAATTAGTTATGCGTGCGTTAAATTTAAATAAGGCTTTGGTCTGGCGTACTTTTTTAAGTGTTGACATATGAGTTTAATTAAAGTCTATATAAAAAATAAAGCTTTAAAATCTAAAAGGGCGAGAATTAAAGTAAATTTTAAAATCTATTTTCACTCCCACCCTCTAAATTTTGTAATTCTATTTGTTATTTATAAATGTTTTTAATTTTTTAGCTTTAACTGTTATTCTGTCTGCCCACCCAAGTGCTTTTTTAATTTTATGATACTATTCAACGCACGTTTAATCAATTATTATAAAATAAAAAAATTGTAATTATAAATTAAACCATATTTTTAAAATTCGTTCTGCGTGCGTAGAGTAAAATACAAATTTAAATAACGCTTTGGGCGGGTGTTCTTAAAAAGTATAGGATTACATATTTAATTAAAGTCTGTATAAAAAATAAGGCTTTAAAATCTAAAAGGGCGGGGATACATAATAATTTAAAAATGTTTAACATAAAGTTTTTAGTTGGTTTATAGTCAAATGAAATTATATTTTATGGAAAGCTATTTAGAAAGCCTTTATTTTTAATATATCATGTATATGAACTATACCAATAGGTTTATTATTTTCTTTATCTACTACAACAAGATTTGTAATTTTACCTTCCATCATATGCAAAGCCTCTCCTATTAAAGTATCTTCATAAATAACTTTAGGAGAAGTATTCATAATATCTTTTACTTCTTTAGAGAGAATATTTTGTATATCATTATTTTTTACAAGGAGTCTCTTCAAATCACCGTCTACTATTATACCCTTCAATATATTATTATCATCAGCAACAATAGCTATACCAAGTTTGCATTCTATTATTTTAAATAGGGCTTCTTGTAAAGTAGCATTAAGAGGCACAATAGGCAAGTTTTCAGTATGCATAATAGATTTTACTTTAGCTAACTGTCTTCCTAAACTTCCGCCGGGGTGAAAAACAGCAAAATCTTCTGCTCTAAATCCTCTAAGCTCCATTAAAGCAGTAGCAATAGCATCAGATAATGCTAAAGAAGCAGTAGTGCTTACAGTAGGGGCTAATTTTAAAGGACAAGCTTCTTCTTTAACATATGTAAGAAGAACAATTGCGGCATTTTTGGCGAGAGTAGAATCTATTTCATTTGTAATTGCAATGTATGAAATATTCTGTCTTAAAAGCCAATTAACAAGCTCTATAATCTCACGCGATTCTCCGCCTTTAGAATAGAGTATGCAGTAATCATCTTTAGTAATCATACCAAAATCGCCATGCATACATTCGTTAGGGTCTACAAAGAAACTAGGCGTTCCAGTAGAGGCAAAAGTGGCAGCAGCCTTTCTTGCTATATGACCGCTTTTACCTACTCCTGATGTTATTACTCTTCCTCTGATTTTAAAAAGCTCTTTCACAGCATTTTCAAAATTACTGTCAAGTTTATCAGATAAATTTCTCAGATTCTCGCTCTCTAATAAAAGAGTAGTCTTTCCTCGTTCTATTATATTCATACTAATCTATTACTGCCTTTATATTAACTATTAATCTATTACATAACTTATCAAATTTCCTGCCAATCCTTCTATAGCTTTATCAATATACTTTTTATCTTTTAGCTTTTTCTTATATAGGTCTATTTTTTCTGGATTAATTTTTACAGCTGTTTTCATACAATACCCCTAAATAAATATATCTTCAATAAAAGATATTTCGCGTTTATAATGGGTATCGTCTATTAAAACTGCCCCAAAGGAACATTTTTGATTAAAACTTAATCCTTTTTCAATTAAGTATTCTTCAGCTGTTTCGTACAGTTTTCTTTTCTTACGTTCAGATATTGAGTAAGCTGCATATCCAAAACTTCCTTGTCTTCGATATTTTACTTCTATAAACACAATAACAACTCCTTTTGTCATTACTAAATCTATCTCTCCTCTTGTTTTCTTTCCTTTAAAGTTCCGCTCTAAAAGCGAGAAACCAAGTTCTTCGAGATATTTTAAGGCAATATCCTCTCCTAGATTGCCTATCGCTTTTTTGTTAGCCATTTTTTATAATATTACTTTTCTTCTTCTGTATCCAATATTTTTGTTTTTACCTCCTCTAAAAAATTATTATCTTTATCAACACCGGCTATAAACAGTTGATTAGTTTCTAATAAATTAATAGTCTCTCCATCTTCAATAAACTCTCCGTTTTCATTGGATACTATTTTTATAATCGGTCTGATTGGGAAATTCGGATTAGCTGCAAAAACGAAACCTTTTCTCTTATCATTAAGAAGAACTATACAGCCTATAGGATATACTGTAAATATGCTTACAAATGTTTTGGATATATTAGGATCATATTTAGTATTTGCCCCATGTATAATTTCTCTGACTGCATCTGAAAGAAAAATATTTTTTTTACTGCTTTCCATATTTTTTTCAAGCATAAGATTAAACGTAGATTTATGTTCATGAGTTTTAGATTTTGACACAGATATTCTTTTATGCTTAAGTATTTTTTCTACTGAATGTGCTATAGAAACTATTTTAGTGTAGAGATGTATTTGACTGCCTGTTAATCCTCTAGGATAGCCTTTACCGTTATAAAGTTCATGATGGGCTAATGATATAAGTGCTACTTCTTCCTCAAAACGAAAGCTATTTTTCATTATTTTATACCCATAAACTGTATGCTTTTTCATTTCATTATACTCTTCAGTAGTAAAGCGTCCTAATTTATTTAATATTTTATCAGGTACTTTGGTTAGTCCTATATCATAAAGCATAGCACCGACACCTAATTTTTTTACTCTGTTCTCAGAGAATTTCATAGCTCTACCTATTATCATTGATATCATTGATACATTCAATGATCTTATATAATATTCATCAGCTTTTGGAAGATTTGAAAGGTTAAAAAGCTGAAGTACGCTGTTTAAATTCCTTCCTACTATATCCAAAATTTCATCTATAATCTCATTAAGTTCATTAATATTTACTATATTATTATTTTTATAATTACCTAAATTTGTTTTTACTTTCTTTATAATATTAAAATATATTTTTTTAAATACTTTATACTCTCTTATAAACTTATCAAAATCGGCACTAACCTGCTGCATCTCTATAGAAGCTGCATCTTCAACAAATACTTCCTCTATATCCCATTTTTTAAGCCTCATTATATCATCTTCTTTAAGTTCTATATACCCAGTAGATGCTATGAAGTCATTATACAAGTATATGTCTTTTTTCTCTGCTTTAGTTTTAATATCCTGAACGTTTATTTTATTAAATTTTCCCATTGCTTTATTCTGCCTTTAATTTATATATATATTTTAATATTATACTTACTGCTTCATATAGTGAATATGGTATCTCTTCGCCTATTTCTAGCTGCATTAAATGCTTGGCTGCTTCCTCATCAGAAATGACAGGCACTTTGTTTTTATGAGCTGTCTCTGCCATCTTTTTTGCCAAATAATGCCTTCCTTTGGATATAACCACTGGGGCATTATGTATATCCCTATTATATAATAAGGCTGCTGCCTCTTCAATATCTTTATTTTTCATTTCTCTTTCCCGCCAAATTTATTTCTATCTTTATATTATCAAAGTCTTTTATAAGATTCATAAGTTCTTCTGTTTTAACCTTATTATATAGTTTTTTATCAAATAATTGAATATCAAATAAATATTTATTATCATCATATTTGGATATTTTTATCTCGCATAATTCTTCATCATCATAAAGAACAAAACTTAATTTATTTTTCTTTTCTCCTTCTTCTTTGTTTATATATAGGAGAAGCTCTTTTACCTCCCCATTTATTATAAATGGTATTGGAAGCATAAAAACTGTTTCTTTAAAATTCCTATTCTTTCTATTAGAAGAAAGTATTTTAAGAACAAGCATAAGCATATTAGAACTATCGGAAGATAATTCACCCTGAAGCATATCAAAGAGCATAAACCATGCACTAAAATTAGCATTTGCATGTATGTATTTATCTAAATTTTCTGCTAGATTATTATTGCTGTTTAATGCAGCAGTATTTAAAAGCATTAGTAATATTTCGGTTGTTTCAGTATTTTTGTTAGAGTTTTTTATGATGCTGAGAATGTCATTGAAATGACTGAAAATATTTCCTAAAGAATTTATTTCTTCTACCGTTAAATATACCCCGTTAGACATTGCATTTAATATGAACTTCTTTTTATTAGAATCCAAGTCTGGAAGGTATTTTAATATAGTCTCCAAATATCTGATATTTTCATGGCTTGGTTTTATTCCTTTTTCTAGTAGTATATTAGAAATTTCGGAATTATCTCTAGTTATGTTAACTAAAATATCTTTTTTTGTGCTGATATTTTTTAAATTTTCTCTAGCCTCTTTTAGGCTTGAAGCATCTTTTAATAATGTAAGCGTTATCTCTCCATTCTTTTTTCCTACTAAAGCAAAGCCTTTTTCTGTCATGCCATTTTTGAATAATGCTGTAACTTTATTTCCCATTATATTTATAACTGCTCTGTCAGAATCGAGTTTACGCATTACAGAATATCTTACTATATCGCCGTCTTTTATATTTGCAGAATTATTTTTATTTGTTATATTATTAAAATATTTACCTACATTAAGCATGTAATTATTATATGCTGTTTTATAAATTTGTTAATAGGTAATTTTAATGCTGCCGAATATTATATCATAAAAGATTGACTTTAATATAAATATTATTTGTCGAATTTTAGTTATTTATTATTTATTGATAACATCAATATAAACAATATAAATTAATTATTCCTCATCTGTTTCATTATCCTCATCTTCTTCATCTGACTGAGTACTGCTTATATAATCTCTGTTTAGGAAAAATAATGATATTATGATTTTGAAATAAATATCAAATATATAAAGCACTATCATAGCAATAAAATATGAAAGAAGATTCTCCCTGCTGTTTATAGGCGATGAGAGAAAAGTTATTGAAAAAACATTTTGAAAGAAAAATATAAATAATAATATAAATAACGTTTTAAAAAATTTAGGCTTTACAAGATAATATGAATATCTCAAAGCATTTATTCCCCAAGTATGCCTTAAAGCACAAATATTTTTTATAAATACAAAAAATACAATTAAAGCTATACCAGGTACTACAAAAAATGTAAGACCTAAAAATACTAATACAAAATATATAAATGATGTAAATAAAGCAGGAAATATAAACCTAAAACTTTTAACTATAGCCCAAGTAGCACTTTTTACTCTTTTATAAATAAGTCTTTCTACCAATAAAGATACTGATATCACAGAAAGTACATCTAAAAACCAAGAGAGAAAAATATTTATATAAAATCCTATGCTTACTTCGGTTTTAAATAGATAAGCTAAATCCTCAAATGTTTTAACATCAGATGCTCTGAACATTTTTACAGGAAAATATATGCTTGTTAATATTATAGGAAGAGAGCATATTAATGATATTATAAAAAAATTTTTAAAGTTAGCAGTAAATAGAGAAAAAGAAACAGTAAATAAATCTAAAGTTTCAAACTCTCTTTCTTCCAGTCTTTTTCTTAATGATGCCATAATATTCCTTATTTATTATATTGTATATATAATTAATTATTATTTTAATTTCATAACTTTTTTGTATAAATTATCAAACATTTCTATTACTTCCGTACTTTCTGAAAGATTTTGCAAATAATTATCTACATCATCATATTTTATCGATAAAAATTCATCAAAAAATTGTTTTCCTCTTCGTATATTCGTATTTTCTGGTATATAAATATTTCCTTTCATTCTTTTGTTATTAAAGAAAAATAGTATAGGTACAATTTCTTTTGTTTTAAACTCATTTACAAGATAGGCAAAAGTTTTTATAAATTTTCTATTTATATCAACAAATTTACCTGTATCATGATCATCATTATATTTAATTTCAAGATAATAAATAATATTGGTTTCTTTATCTTCAAAAAGTAAGTCTATATCATGTTTAAATGAATTATTTATATTTTCTTTATTATTTTTTATATCATTTATAATTTCTTCTTTCAAATTTTTAAATAGAAACTCTAGCTGTTCATCGGTATTTGAAGAAGTTTGACAGCTAGTTATATAATTATCTATTCTAGTTTCATTTGACTTAGAAATAGAAAAGTTATTGCTTTTTTTTCCGCTATACTCATTTATAATTTCATATTTTTTTTCATTTGATATAATTACTTTCATAAGCTCTTCAATAAAATTACCAAATTGTATATTCATACTTTGAAGTAATCCGCCGAATATTCTATATCTTTTTGGTATAAAATGTATTTTCACATTATGCTTTTCATTTAATCCAATTATTTTATTATCTGATGCTGAATGATTGATAATGTTATACACAGCCTGATTTATAATATTTTTTATATTGTTATTCATTATTATCTCCAATATAAATATATCTTAATTCATCTATAGATATAAATTTATCGTTATAATAAGTATAAAAATAATTCCAGCCATTATATTTGGATAAATTCTGCAGTTTGGCACTCATTTGATGTATAGAAAAATTTCCAAGTTCATTTTCTACATTTCCATTCTCATTTAATTTTCCTACCTCATCTCCTCTTCTACTGTATAAAGACTGATTAGCTTTCAAATACCCTTTTTCAATGAGATTCTTTATAGGAACTTTAGGAGGCTTCACTTCATAATCAAGATTTATTAAATCTGTCATCTCTGCATCCGTATTTTTTATACGTTCTTTTGCATAGTATATATATTTATCTTCTCTTTCTATTCCTATATAATTTCTTGAAAGTCTTTTAGCAACAGCCCCTGTAGTTCCTGTTCCAAAGAAAGGATCTAAAACTACATCATTTGGTTTTGAAGAAGAAAGTATTACTTTAAATAAAAGTTCTTCTGGTTTTTGTGTAGAATGAACTTTGTTTCCGTCTTTATCCTTCAATCTTTCTTTACCTGTACAAAGAGATATATTCCATACACTTTTATCTTGTTTATCATTATTTAAATGTTTCATAGTTTTATAATTAAAAGTATATTTAGTATTTTTATTTTTTCCGCACCAAATTAAAGTTTCATGAGCATTACAGAATCTAGTTCCGCCAAAATTTGGTACTGGATTTGTTTTGCTCCATATTATATCATTGAGTATCCAAAAACCTAAATCCTGCATTATTTTTCCTATTCGAAATATATTCTGAAATGAGCCTATAACCCAAATACTGCCTGTAATTTTTAATACTCTTTTGCATTCTCTTAACCAATTTATAGAAAAATTATCATAGTCTTCAAAACTATTAAATTTATCCCATTCATCGTCAACACCGCTAAATTTAGTTCCGTTAGTTCTTAAAAGCTCGCCTTCCGTCTGCATATAATAAGGAGGATCTGCAAATATTAAATCTATACTATTATCTGGTATATTTTTTAACTCTTCTAATGCATCGCCTTTTATAATTGTATTTTTTATATCATCAATAATATACATTAAAAACCTTGAAAATTAAAAATAGTGTAAACATTGTAACCTATAGCAGTTAAAATTACAAATTTATATTAAACTTGTTTCAAAAATAAATTGCTGATATTTATAGTTTTTTAATTATATTTTGTACTTTGCCGTTACAAAATACACATTTGGTAAAAGGACTGCATATTTATATGATATATAAAACTACGAAATTTTTATATATACCTAAACAATCACGATTTGTCAAATTTTAGTTGTTTAGGTATATATGATGTCTTATTCATATTTTGATATAAAAATATGAATAGGGCTTTTGCTTAGAGTTATTTAATTATGATATTTAAACTTTATTTTTATATGACTTATTAAAGCACACACAAGTTCTGATTAGATTTTCAATATTTACAAGTCCTAAAGAACTTATTTTTAAACATAGTGAAAATTAAATTATTAGTTAATTTATATTTTAGAATTTTGTTTACCATACGGTAAATGGACTATGAATTAAAATAAATCTATGGAGGGTATTAATAGATGTTATTTAATAGACTTGTTTCAAAACTAAATCAATATATAATTACACTATTCTAATTTTTAGTATTTTTGGTTTTATAAGCGGGGCTTTGCCCACCACGCTGTGTGCTACGCAACACCACACTTCTTTTGCCGTCCGCTCTGCGTGCCGTAGGCAAGGCACCTACTCGGTGGGACCCATACGAAGTACGCCTGCGGCGAGAAGCATACTCTGTACACCTTCGGTGAAAGACTGCATATTTACATACTAAAATGATAAATTATACAACATGTAAAATATATAATTTAGCATAAAGCAATAAACTATTAAAATTATTTGTCAAGTACTTTTGAAACAAGTCTAATATTAATACAATATTGTAAGTAAAAGGCTAGGCCTTAATTAAAAAGCCTAGCCTTGAATTAACTATATTTTAAAAATTATTTTTCATTAATAGTATCTATTATTTCAGCACATTTCATGTACATTCTAGGTATATGGAAAGGTCCTTTATACATATTTCCTTTTAAGTCTGTAGATATTCTTCCGTCTCTGTGAAGATATCCAAACCATTCGCCGTATTCTGTATCTATGAATTTTTTAGTATATTCTTTTACTGTGTCATGCTTTTCTAAATATTTATTATCTTTTGTAAAGTAATAACAATATAAAGCAGCAATAGCAGCTTCAGTCTGAGGCCACCAGAATTTCATGTCATGATGATATTCGCTTTTAGGTTTTCCAAGAACGTCCATATACTGAATAATACCGCCGTACTCTTTATCCCAGCCCCATTCCCACATCCAATCAAATATTTTTAGTCCTAGGGCTTTTAATTTTTCATCATGATTTCTTTCTATAGATTCTCTTAATATAAACCAAGATGCTTCTATAGCATGTCCTGGATTTAATAGTCTTCCTTCAAAGTGATCTTGTAAAGTACCGTCTGGATTACATTGTTCTAATACCGCTTTTTTATCTTCATACAAAAATAACTGAATATTAGATAAAAGATTATCTATATATTTGTTATAATAATCTTTATTTTCCGGATCGGCTTTCCTCAATTCCTGAACAGTAGCAAGCATTATCATAGGAGGACCGAAAGCTATAGTAGGTCTGTTCACCGCATTAAATTTTGGTATAAGAAGTCCTTCTTTCTGATATCTGTCTATATCATCTAATATTTTTCTTGCCTTTTGAGCATAGCTTTTATCCCCGCTTGCTCTTGAATATGCTGCCATGGCTATAAGACAAAAAGTTTCTGAGTAGTAGTATCTTAATCTTTTTATGATTGGCTTACCATCTTCAGTTACTCTGAAAAACATTCTGCCGTCGCCTTCTTTATCAAAACAGTATTTTTCCAAAAACTCTATTCCCAATTTTGCAGCTTCTAAATATTCCTCTTTCTTTTCAAAATCCGCATAAAGAGTGGATAATACCCAAGCAAATCTTCCCTGAAACCATACTGATTTATCGCTTTCTATAAGGTTTCCTTTTCTGTCTAAAGCAGTGTAGTATCCGCCATGCTTTTTATCAAGACCGTTTTTAAGCCAAAATGGTATAACATTGTCTTTGAGCATATGAAGATACTCGTTCTTTACTTCGTTTAAATTGCTCATAAAAATTCCTTAAAATCAAAATAAGATTTTATTAATAAATAATATGTTAATTTTAACAGATTGGTATTATAAAAGCAATAATAAAAATAAATTTTTATGATGTTTTTAATATTATTCTAAATCATGATTGACATTTTTTTAGAATAATATAAAATAAGTTAGAATAATCTAACAAATAAAGAGAGAATATAATGATTTCTTTAGAATATATTAATACAAATGAAACTATATATAATTTATGCACCAAATATCCAAAATTTAAAGATCTATTGTATGATTTGGGATTTGATAAGATAAAAAATCCAATAATGTTTAATACTGTATCAAAGTTTATCACTATAAAAAATGCTTTAAAGATAAAAAACATTGATATTAATGATATTAAAGATAAACTTAATGAATACGGATTTACTTTAACTACTGACTTGCAAACTGCAGATAAAACTAAATATGAAAGAAATGAAGTATTAAAATCTCTTATAGTAAGGCTTCATAATGGGGAAAATATAGATAATATAAAAAAAGAGTTTGAAGATAAATTATTTAAAGTATCGGCAGAAGAAATTTATAATGCTATGCATAAACTTGTAGATAGCGGCATGAGTATAGATGAGGCTAAACGCTTTTTTTATATACGCACTCTGATTTTGAAAGATACTATGGATAATTCATACATTACAAATAATTATAATATTATAAATATATTTAAAAAAGAAAATAGATATATAGAAAAATTATTAAATAATATTACAGAAGAAAATATTAATATTTTATATAAAGAATTAAGCAGTCATTATCATAAAAAAGAAAGCATATTATTTACAGCTTTAAAATCATATGGTAATGATGAACCTTCAAAGGTGATGACAAGAGTGGATAAAGATATACTTGATAATTTGAAAACTATTATAGATAGCAATTTAAATAATAATGATTTTAAAGAGAGATGCGAAGAGATAAGCGGGTGTATTTTAGATATGATATTTAAAGAAGAGAATATACTTATACCTCTCTGCCTTGACACTTTATCTAAAGAAGATTTTGAAAATATAGAAAGTAAATATAATAAATTGTAAATAATAGAGTTGTTTAGGTATATATTAATTATGCTTTTCTTTTATAATAATACACTAATACAGCAGCCAATATTATAATGATCATACCTATTATAGAGTATATATCTGCAATCTCATTAAATAAAAATATGCTGAACAAATATGAAAATATTACTCCAGTATAATTAAATATACTCACAGCCGAAACAGGTGCCTTTTTATACGCTATTGTTAGAAAGAACTGACCGAAGCCTGCAAATATACCTATAAGCAGAAGCATCAATAATTCAAACATATTAGGCATTACAAAACTTTTTATAAAAAATAAAGATAATAAACATGAAAATAAAGAAAAATAAAATATTATTAATGAATTGCTTTCTTTTCCTTTAAGAGAGCCTATTATGGCATAGGATATTCCAGCAAACATAGCGGCTGATAATGCTACTAAAGCTGGAAAAACATTTGAGTTCATAGCTGGCTTTATAACAAAAATAGAGCCTATTGCGGCAATAATTAAACCAATCCACTGAACTTTTATTATCTTTTCTTTAATAAGTATAAAAGCAAATAAACTAGACCAAAAAGGAGAAGTCTTTTGAAGCACTGAAGCATCAGCAAGTATCATATTGTTAGCAGCATAAAAATAAGCTATAATACCTAAATATCCAGAGGCAGAGCGGTATACTATTGAAACTATATTTTGTTTATCAGGAAAAAATTTCTCTCTGTCTTTTATCATAACAAAACCGCTTATAAATAATGTAATAAAATTACGTGCAAAAACCTGCTCCATAACAGGTATTCCATACCCCGAAACTTTTACTGCTATCTCCATAATAGAAAATGATAAAGCAGAAAATATTATTAATAAAGCTCCTATTTTTATATCATTTTTCATAGTTTGTTCTTTGTATAATTATAAAAAAAATTTATTAGATGATAATTCACAATGACAAAAATTACAATATTTGTATTATAAACTTTTTGTTTAAGAGCCATAGATATTGCACAGTTTTAGTTTAAAAAAAGGAGGTATTCCTTATAATTTAAATTATCACAACAAACAAAAAGGAA
>NZ_CASEGO010000080.1 GCF_949287625.1 uncultured Brachyspira sp.
AGAATTAATGCAAGATAAGACTTTTTTGATGATACCAGGTCCTACACCAGTACCTGAATCAGCATTAGTAGAAATGGGAAAACACCCTATGGCACATAGAAGTAAAGAATTTTCAAATATACTCAAAGAAGTTTATGAAGATTTAAAATATGTGTTTCAGACAAAGAATGATGTATTTTTATTTACAGCAAGCGGAACAGGTGCAATGTGTGCTGCTTTGGAAAACCTTATTAATGAAGGCGATAAAGTATTATGTCTGTCTATTGGTAATTTTGGAAGCAGATGGGCTAAGATTGCTGCAAGCAGAGGAGCTGTTGTAACAAAGATCGAAGTTGAGGCAGGTAAAGTAATAAAACCTGAAATGCTTGAAGAGGCTTTAAATAAGGATAAAGATATAAAAATAGTAACGCTTACTCATAGCGAAACTTCAACTGGTGCTGCTAATGATGTCAAAACTTTATGTTCTATAATAAAAAAACATGGAGCTGTATCTGTTGTTGACGGCATAACAAGTTTATGTGCTATGGAGTTTAAAACTGATGAATGGAATATTGATGTAGCTATATCAGGTTCTCAAAAAGGATTTATGATTGCCCCTGGTCTTTCTTTTTTAACAGCTAGCGAAGATGCTTTTAAAATGCATGAGAAATGCAAATATCCTAGTTTTTATTTTAATTGGACTGAGCATAAAAAATCTTTAGCTAAGGATACTACGCCTTTTACACCTGCTGTTAATTTGATAGCTTCTCTTCATACAGCTTTGAAAATGATAAAAGAAGAGGGTATTGAAAATGTTAATAAAAGACATAAAAAGTTTTCTCTTGCTTTAAGAGCTGCTGTAAAAGCTATAGGATTAAAACTTCTTGTTGAAGATGACAGTAATGCAAGCTATGCTATAACTTCAATACTTCCTCCAGAAGGAATAAGCGTTCCAGATATAAGAAAAACTCTAAAAGATGATTATGATATTATAGTAGCAAACGGACAGGGTGCTTTGGAAAATAAAATATTCAGAATAGGTACTTTGGGATATGTATGCGAACGCGATTTGATAATGGCAGTTGGTTCTTTGGAGGCTAGTTTGCTTAAACTTGGTTATAAGTTTGAATTAGGAAGCGGAGTTAAAAAATTGATAGAAGAACTAAATAAATAATAAATATTTTGGATTGTTTTATATATTCTAATATAGTTAGGAATAATTATATTAGAATATTTTATTTTTTAGTAATAATAAAAAGCTAGAAAGACTGTATTGATAATTTATTATTGAGGAGCTTATGGTTTTTTTCGAGCGTAACAACAACAAAGCGAGCCGAAGCCATCTGACAAACTTGTTTGGCAGATAATTATAGGCGAAGGCGAGCATAACAACAATAAGAAAAAGCTGTATTGATAATTTATTATCGAGGAGTTTATAGGCTTTTTCAAGCATAACAATGATAAAGCGAGCCGAAGCCATCTGACAAACTTGTTTGGCAGATAATTATAGGCTTTTTCGAGCATAACAACAATAAGAAAAAGCTGTATTGATAATTTATTATTGAGGAGCTTATAGGCTTTTTTGAGCATAACAACAACAGCGAGAAAAAGCCGCCTCGATAATTTATTATCGAGGAGCTTATAGGCTTTTTTGAGCATAACAACAATAGGAGATAATATATGAAGGTTTTGATAACTGATAAAGTAAATGAATGTGTAAAGGATATAATAGCTGATGTTTCTGAGGCTGTGTTTCTTCCTACAATGAGTGAAGATGAACTTGTAAGCATTATAGGGGAGTATGATGCTTTAATGGTAAGAAGTCAGACTAAAGTAACAAAAAGAATTATAGAAGCTGGAAAAAATTTAAAGATTATAGGACGTGCTGGAGTAGGGGTGGATAATATAGATGTAGAAGCTGCTACAGAGAAGGGTATAATAGTAGTAAACTCTCCAGATGGAAATACTATTGCAGCATCAGAACATACTATAGCTTTAATGCTTGCAGTATCAAGAAATATAGTACCAGCGGCCGTATCAACTAAAGAAGCTAAATGGGAAAGAGATAAGTTTACAGGTAATGAGCTTTTCGGTAAAACTTTAGGTGTTATGGGTTTTGGAAGAATTGGAAGAAAGGTTGTTCATATTGCTTTGGCTATTGGAATGAAAGTACTAGTTTATGATCCATTTGCTACTGAAGAGATTGTACAAAAGACTGGAGCTATTTATGAAACTTCTTTAGATGATTTTTTACCAAAACTTGATTATTTATCACTTCATATACCTAAAACTCCAGAAACTAATAATATCATAAATAAAGACAATATTAGTAAAATGAAAAATACCGCTATAATTATTAACTGTTCAAGAGGCGGACTTGTTAATGAAGAAGATTTAAAAAATGCATTGGAAAACGGAACTATAGCAGCAGCAGCGGTAGATGTTTTTGTAAATGAACCTAAAATAGAAACATGCCCATTAACACAGTATAAAAATAATAATTTAATACTTACTCCTCATCTTGGAGCAAGTACAAAAGAGGCACAAATAAATGTGGCTTTGGACGTTGCCAAACAGATAAAACAAGTACTTTCTGGAGGATATACAGAATCAGCAGTTAATATACCTTCTCTTAATCCAGAGAAATTAGAACCTGTTAAAGACTATATGAAAATAGCAGAGAATGCAGGGGAAATGATAATGCAGCTTGCTAATGGTAAAATAAAATCATTAGAAATAACTGCTCAAGGAGATTTAATTAATTTAGATATTCAGCCTCTTGAAGTAGCCATACTAAAAGGTGCATTATCTTATATGTTCCAAGATGTTAATTATGTTAATGCTCCTTATCTTGCTAAGCAAAGAGGAATCGAAGTAAAAACTGTTAAATCAGAAGCTCCTTCTACATTCACTGGAATACTTAAAGTAAAATTAATTACTGATAAAGATGTAACAAGCGTATCAGTGTCATTAATAGCCAAAAACATTGCTAGAATAGTTAAATTAAATGATTATGATGTTATAATTAAGCCTCAGCCTCATATATTGGTTGTTCCTCATATAAACCAGCCTGCTATGGTAGCTAAAGTTGCAGCTGTGCTTTCAGCTGATGGTATTAATATTGGTTCAATGAGTGTATCAGAAAATATCAAAGGAAGCAATATGTCTATAATGGCTATAAACGTTGATAGAAGTATAGGAAATGATGTTATAACAAAAATTTCTAATATAGAAGGCGTTCATGAGCCTAAATATGTAAGACTTACAGCAGAGTATACTTTATAAAATTATAAGGATAAATAAAAATGAAATTAGCAGTTTTTGATTTTGATTCTACTTTAATGGACGGGGAAACCTTAGATATTATTGCAAGAGAAACAAATTTTGCAAAAGAGATATCTGAAATTACAGCAAAAGGAATGAGAGGCGAGATTGATTTTTTTGAAAGTCTTCAAATGAGAGTATCTTTGCTTAAGGGGATAAAATTAGAAACTGTTAATGAAATTTGCAGTTCTCTTCCTATAATGAACGGGGCTAAAGAAACTATTGATGAACTTCATAAAAAAGGATATAAATGTGTATGCTTTTCTGGAGGTTTTAAAAATGCTACTGTTTTATTTGCTCAAAAACTTAATTTAGATGCTGAGTTTGCAAATATTTTCCATGTAAAAGATAATGTGCTTACAGGGAAAGTAGGAGGAGAGATGATGTTTTCTGACAGCAAAGGAAACATGCTTTTTACTCTTCAAAAACTTCTTAATGTATCTTATGATGATACTTTAGTAGTGGGAGATGGGGCTAATGATTTGAGTATGTTTAAGTATGCTAAAAATAGGGCAGCTTTCTGTGCTAAAGAAGTTCTTAAAAAAGAGGCTAATATCATAATAGATAAAAAAGATTTAAGACTTATATTAGATAATATTTAATTAAAAATTAATTGTTTATACAAAAAGTTTATTGATAAAAGAGGCTTAAATATTTTAGGTCTCTTTTTTATTATTTTTTATTGTTTATATAATAGACTTGTTTCAAAACTAAATTTATTAATATTTATAAATTTTTAATTTAATATTTTTAAATTATAGTTGGTGCTTTGCCCACCGCTCTGCGTGCTTACGCAAAACCCCACTTCTTTTGGTGACCCAAAGAAGCAAAAGGACTGCATATTTATATATTAAAAAGATAAATTATACAACATGTAAAACATATAAATTATATAATAATTAATATTATGTAATTTAGCATAAAACAATAAACTATTAAAATTATTTGTCAAGTACTTTTTCAACAAGTCTATTTTGATTTTTATAATAAAAAGGAGCTCTATTAAAATAAAACTCCTTTTAATTTTTTATTATAAATTTTTTGTTAGATATATTTTAGTAATTATCTTTTGTCCATAGTAATAAACTCTTGAGGCTCTATAACATTTTTATATGCAGGTCTTATTATTCTTCTGTCATCAAAATTAAGCTCTTCTATTCTATGAGCACACCAGCCTACTATTCTTGACATAGCAAATAATGGGGTGTAAATCTCTTTAGGTATGCCTAGCATATCGTATATAAAACCAGAATAAAGGTCTACATTGGCACAAACTCTCTTTTTATCGCCTTTTACTTTTATAAAGCATTCAACTGCTCTTTCTTCTATTAATTCCAAAAATTGAAGTTCGCATTCTTTTTTCTTTTCTTTAGCAAGCTGACGTGCTAAATCTTTTAATATAACAGCCCTAGGGTCTGATAAAGTATAAACAGCATGTCCCATACCGTATATAAGACCGCTTTTATCGTATGCTTCTTTATTAAGCATTTTTGTAAGATAATCATCTATTTCATTTATATCTTCCCAATTATCTATAGCCTCTTTCAAATGAATAAACATATCCATAACTTTAGCATTAGCTCCTCCATGCAAATCTCCTTTGAGAGAGCCTATTCCTGCGGATATGCTTGAATAGGTATCAGTTCTTGATGAGCTTGTAACACGTACTGTAAATGTAGAGTTGTTACCGCCGCCATGATCTGCATGAAGAATTAATAATAAATCAAGCATTCTGGCTTCTAAAGGTGTGAACTCCTGTTTAAGCATATATAAAAAGTTTTCGGCCATAGAGTATTTAGGTTTAGGAAGCGTAATATTCAAATATTTTTGGTTGACACTGTATTTATACATATTGTAGGCATAGGCAATAACTGCTGGAAATCTTGCTATTAATTGTATAGACTGAAGCATTAAATTATCTAATGATAAATCTTCTGGATTAGGATCATGAATATACATTTCAAGAACACTTCTTGATAATATATTCATAATATTCTGACCTTCCAAATCTATTATATTCATAATAGTTTTTTTATACAAATACATATTTTCAGCTATGAGTTCTCTAAAAGATTGTAGTCTTTCCTCATCTGGAAGTTTTCCAGAAAGAAGCAGATAACAAACCTCTTCATAACCGAAACGTTTATTTTTTAATATGTCTTCAGCTATATCATTTATACTATATCCCCTGTAATATAGTTTGCCGTCTATAGGATATACATTTCCATTTTCATCTTTCTCATATCCTACAACATCACCTACATTTGTAAGTCCTACAAGCACACCTGTTCCGTCTTCATTTCTAAGCCCCTTTTTTACATTATATTTTTGAAAAAGTTCGCTATCAATTTTTATACGTTTGCTTGAATGGTCGTATAGTTTGTATAGTAGGTATTCTTTTTTCATAATAAACTCCTTTATTATTAATTTTTAGTTTATAAAATATAATGTTTGTTCTTAATAAAAAATAAATTATAATAGAGAAACTATTTTTTCTCCAAACTCTTTAGTACCAAGCGATACTCCGTTATTCATAAAGCTAGCTAAATCTTCAGTAGCATATCCGCTTTCAAAAGATCTTTCTAATGCATTTATTATTAACTCAGAAGCCTTATTCATATTAATATACTCTAATGCCATAACAGAAGAAAGTATCAATGAACAAGGATTGGCTTTATTTTTTCCAGCTATATCAGGAGCAGTGCCATGAGTTGCTTCAAAAATAGCATGTCCTGTTTTATAATTGATATTTCCGCCCGGTGCTATACCAATTCCTCCAACCATTGCTGCTAATTGATCAGATATATAATCGCCGTTTAAGTTTAACGTAGCTATTACAGAAAAATCCTCAGATTTTAATAATGTGTTTTGTAAAAAAGCATCAGTAATATTATCTTTTATTATAATTTTTCCGTTTTCTTTGGCTTCTTTTAATTTAGCTTTTGCTTTATCTTCTCCAAATTCTTTTTTTATCTCAGCATATTCTTCCATAGTGAAAGTTTCATTAGCAAATTCTTTTCTTGCAAGTTCGTATCCGTATTTTTTGAATCCGCCTTCAGTAAATTTCATTATATTTCCTTTATGTACTAAAGTTACAGAAGGAAGTTTGTTTTCAATGGCGTATTCTATGGCAGAGCGTATAAGTCTTTTTGAACCTTCTTCTGATACAGGTTTTACTCCGAAAGATGAAGTTTCTGGAAATCTTACCTTTGTTACTCCCATTTCATTTTTTAGGAAGTTATAAAATTTCTTAGCTTCTTCTGTGCCTGTTTTCCATTCTATACCTGCATATATATCTTCTGTATTTTCTCTAAAGACCGCCATATTAACTTTATTAGGCTTTTTTATAGGAGAAGAAGTGCCTTTAAACCATCTTACAGGTCTTAAACATACATATAAATCTAAAGTCTGACGAAGTGTTACATTTAAAGAACGCATACCTTCTCCAACAGGAGTAGTTAAAGGTCCTTTTATACCTATAAGATATTCTTTAAAAATATTTATAGTGTCATCAGGAAGAGGAGTTCCCAATTCTTTTTGTGCCTTATCTCCAGCAAGTACTTCTTTCCATTCTATAGATTTTTCTCCGTTATATGCTTTTTTTACGGCTTCATTTACTATCATTTGCGAAACAGGTGTGATTTCTGCTCCTACTCCGTCTCCTTCTATAAAAGGTATTGTTACTTGATTTGGTACTATTAATTTACCGTTTTTCATTTCTAATTTGCTCATATAAAAATCCTATTACTTTTAATTAATTTGCTGTTATCAATAAACTTTGTTTTATTAGATGATAACAACTAAGTATTTATATTTATTAATAAAAATTTCACAATTTTTCTATTTCTTCTACACTTAATCCTGTATATTTTGAAATAGTATTGAAATCTATTTTATCATTTTTCATATTCCTTGCTGTTGTTATTTGGTTTTCTTTAATGCCTTCTTTAATACCTTCTTCTTTTCCTAATCTTCGTTCTTCTTCAAGCATTATTTGATTTCCGTATAGATATGCCTGTCTTTTATCGTATTCGTTCATCATTAACCTATCTTTTATGAAGTTGTTATATCTTTTTTGTACTTCTTCCATTATGGGTTTTTCTTTAACTAATTCAGACATAATTGCCTCCTTATTATCTTTCATAGTAAAAAATTTAAGCCAGCAATTCAAATCAGGCTTGAGTAAATTATATTTAAACTTTTTTAATTCTATTATATGTATCTGCAAATGATCTGTAAGAAGTCTTTTATTATTGGTATCATAAATCATATAGCAGGAATGTATATTATCAGAGTCATCTAAATTGAAATCAAGTAAATTAATACTTATTACTGGAGTAAGAGCATCATATTTTTCACCATGTTTTAATAATTTACTGTAATTAGAAGCCCAATAATATAGTATGCGTTCTGGAAATCTTGAATTGCCTTGTAATTGTATTTCTATAATAACAACAGTTCCATTTTGAGTAATGCATTTAACATCTGCAATGGTTTCTTTATCTTCATAGTTCTCCTTATAATTAAATGGAGTAAGAATTTCTACGCTTCTAAAAGTTTTCATACCAGAATCAAGCATTGTTGAATTAATAAAATCAAGTAATATAAGATTACTGTCTTTAGATGAGAATAGATATCTCACAAAATAATCATTTAATACATTAATATTTTTTGTTTCGCTCATAATTTTATTATATTATAATTTATTATTTCTCTAAAGCCTTTTATTGTTGTTATGCTCGAAAAAGCCTATGAGACCCTCGATAATGACTTATCGAGGCGGCTTTTTCTTATTTATATATTAAAAAATCTCGCTTATAAAGAGCTTATAACTTCCTTCGTCAGTTATAAGCTGCTCGATTTTTTAATTTTTATTATTTTTCTAAAGCTAATATATCATCATAACCTTTTTCTCTAGCTATATCAAATACAGTCTTCTTTTCCTTATTTACAACTGTAGTGTCTGCTCCTTTCTCTATTAAAAGTTTAACAAGCTCGGTTTTTCCATTGTCTATAGCCTGAAGCAGTAAAGGATAACCATCTTCTGAAGGTGTAGGAGTATTTACATCGGCACCTTGCTCTATTAAATACTTTGCCATTTCTGTATCACTATTATAAAGAGTTCCAGACAATAATGAAATATTTACATTTGGATAGTATTCTTCAAGTTCATATTTCATAGCAGGGTCAATGCCTTTTGAAACTAAATATTTTACTATATCCAAACAGCCAGACTGAACAGCATAACGAATTAAAGGATAGCCATAATTATCAACATAATTTATATCAGCTCCATATTCAGCAAGCATTTTAAATTTTTCTAAATCACATTTTGATTCTCCAACTCCAATTGTTTCAAATAATATAGGAAAAGGTTCTTCCCAGCCGTACTCAACATCTACTTTAGCACCTGCATCTAATAATTCTTTCATTATTTTTAAACTATTTTCATTTGTAGACATTACTGCTGAATGTAAAGCATCAATATTTCCTTCTCCTCTAAAATTAACATTTGCCCCTCTTTTCATAAACTCTTTTACAAGTTCTAAATCTCCCTTTGCAGAAGCTGTTTTTAATGGACTCTCATTATCAACATAAGTCTGATCAACATTAGCACCGTAAGAAAGTAATTGAGTAACCATTTTTTTATCCCCGTATTTTACTGCCATTATTAAACTTCTTTCTCCATTTTTCTCTTCCCAGCTTTTTAAAGATTCTGCATCTTTTACATTTTTAAGCTCATTAAAAGCCTCCAAATCCCATTCTGGTACTTCAGTATCAGTATTAATTTCTCCAGTATTATTATCTTCAGCATATTCATCATTATTAGATATTTCTGTATTATTGGTATTAACGGCATTAGTATTTGCAGTTACTTCTGTATTATCAGTTTTTTTAGAATTACAGCTTATTATACTAATTAATATTAAAGCTGTTATAATTATTTTTTTCATTTAATTACCCCCTTAATCACTATTTTTTATTATAATATCATAACTAAATATAAAAGTAAATAAAATACTAATTTCGATAAACTTATTATTATATATAAAAAATCTAGCTTTAAAATCTCTATCAGCTTTTAGCTGATAGACGCTCGATTTTTTATTTATTGCTGCTATGCTCGAAAAAGCATATGAGACCCTCGATAATGACTTATCGAGGCGGCTTTTTCTCACTTTATTATTTATTGCTATATAATTCAGTAGGCTCGCTTATATTATTTTTCTAAAGCTGCAATCTCATCATAGCCTTGTTCTTTAGCTAAATCAAAAATTGTTTTTCCGTCTTTATCAACAACAGAAGTATCTGCACCTTTCTCTATCAAAAGTTTAAGAAGTTCAATATTTTCAGCTCTAAGAGCAACGAATATTAAAGGTAAACCAGAAACACTATCAGTTTGAGTATTAATATCAGCACCTTGTTCTATTAAATATTCTGCTATTTCTGTATTTTTATTCCCTACTGCAGCATTAAGTAATGAATAACTTTTACCTGAATATGAATAACCATTGGTATATGTCATAGCAGGGTCAACACCTTGAGAAACTAAATATTTTACTATATCAATGCATTCTTGTGAAACAGCATAAGCAATTACAGGACCATACTCAAAATTTGAATAATTTATATCTGCTCCATGTTCAGTAAGAAGTTTAACCTTTTCTAAACCGCATCTTTTTATAGCAGGATATAATATATTATCTTCATTTTCTTCTTTAGTACCATAAATAATATCAGTGCCTGCTCCTGCATTTAATAATTCCTTTACTACTTCAAAATGATAATTTTTTTCAGACTCTACAGCAGAATATAAAGCGTCTATATTTGCTTGATATTCTTCTCTAAAATTAACATCAGCACCTTGCTTGATAAGTTCTTTTACAAGTTTCAAATATCCCTTTTCTGAAGCTAATTTTAAAGGAGTCCTATTATCATCTTTCATATTTACATCAGCACCATAAGATATTAATTCAATAGCCTTTTCTTCTGTAGGAAATTTATCAATAGCAAATACTAAAGAAGATTTACTCGGATTTTTTGACTGCCATTCATCGAAAGATTTTTTATCTTTTATAGAATCAATTTCATTAAATAATTTTTCTTCCTCTTCTAACATTGTAGTTTTATATGTATTCCACATATTATTAGAAGCATATCCCTGATAGATTTCATTATTATTATTTGATTCTGAATTATTTGTTTTTTCACTTTTACCAGAACTGCAGCTTATTATACTGATTAATATTAAAGCTGTTATAATTATTTTTTTCATAAAACGATTCCCAATTTTTATATTACTAATTATAGTAAAATATTTTTGCTTTGTCAATTTTATAATCTATAAATAACTTACTATGTTTTATAAACTGACATTTAAGATATGCCGTATATTTAATTAACTTTATAACTTAATTTTTCATTAAAGTGTTCAAAGCACCGCCGTTTTTAAACCATTCAATCTGTGCTTCATTATATGTATGCATAACCTCAAATGTATATTCGCTTCCGTCTTCATGAATAAGTTTAACAGTTAAGTTTTGTTTAGGCTTAAAATTATCAAGTCCTAATATAGTTATTTTGTCTTTTTCCTGTATTTTATTATAATCATCTTTATCTTTAAAAGTTATAGCAAGCATACCTTGTTTTTTCAAGTTTGTTTCATGTATTCTAGCAAAATTTTTAGCAAGTACAGCCTTGACATTCAAAAATCTAGGCTCCATTGCAGCATGCTCTCTGCTTGAGCCTTCTCCGTAATTTTCTTCTGCCACTACTACAGATGATATATTTTTTTGTTTGTATTCTTTCGCTGTTTTTGAAACTTCTTCATAATTGTTATTTAATTGATTGAATACAGAGTTTGTTTTATCATTAAAGAAATTGACAGCTCCCATAAGCATGTTGTCTGATATATTTTCTAAATGTCCTCTAAATTTAAGCCAAGGTCCAGCCATTGATATATGATCTGTAGTGCATTTACCTTTAACTTTTATTAAGAGAGGCATATTGTTAAAGTCTTTAATATTGAATTTATCGAAAGGCTTTAATAATTGTAAGCGTTTAGAATCTTTATCTATTACAATTTCAATTTTAGGGTCTGGATTATTCTGTCTTTTTTTATTTTCTGTGTTTAATCCGTTTTTTGGTAAAGCTATTCCTATAGGAGCATCGAGTTTAACTTCTTTTCCTTCTTCATTTGTAAGAGTATCTTTGAGAGGATTAAATCTCAAATCTCCTGCTATACTCAAAGCCATTACAGTTTCTGGAGAAGCAACGAATGCATGAGTATTAGGATTGCCGTCTGCACGTTTTGCAAAGTTTCTATTAAAAGATGTTACTATAGAGTTTGCTCTTGTATTGTCTTTCTCCTGTCTGTTCCATTGTCCTATACAAGGTCCGCAGGCATTAGTCATTATAACAGCACCAATTTTTTTAAAGTCATCTATTATTCCGTCTCTTAATGCTGCATTATAAGACGCTTCAGAACCGGGATTAATAATTATTTTTGATTTTACTTTTAATTTTTTATCTATAACCTGACGTGCTATTGAGGCAGCTTTACTTAAATCATGATAAGAAGAATTGGTACAAGAACCTATTAAACCAACTTCCATATCAGTAGGGTATTTATTTTCTTCTACTTTTTTGGCGAACTCGCTTATAGTACAAGCAGCATCTGGAGTAAATGGTCCGTTTAAGTACGGTTCTAATTCGGATAAATTAATCTCTATTATTTTATCATAATATTTTTCTGGATTATCATATACTTCTTTATCAGCTTTTAAGTTGTCAATATTTTCTTCTGCAAGTTTTGCCGCATCTTCGCGTCCTGTAGCAATCAAATATTCTTTTATATTATTATCATAAGGAAATATTGAAGTAGTAGCTCCCACTTCAGCACCCATATTGCATATAGAGGCCTTTCCAGCAGCTGATAGGGTAGAAGCACCTTCTCCGAAATATTCTATTATAGAATTAGTGCCTCCTTTTACTGTCAAAATTCCTGCCAATTTTAATATAACATCTTTAGCACTAGCCCAGCCGTTTAGAGAACCTGTTAATTTTACTCCTATTATATTAGGTATTTTTAATTCCCATTCCATACCAGTCATAACATCTACAGCATCAGCTCCTCCCACGCCTATAGCGAGCATTCCAAGTCCTCCAGCATTAGGAGTATGAGAGTCTGTACCTATCATCATACCTGCAGGAAAAGCGTAATTTTCTAACACTATTTGATGTATTATACCAGAACCTGCTTCCCAAAAACCAAGTCCGTATTTTTTTGCAACGCTTTCTAAAAAATTATAAACTTCTTTATTTATATTAAGTGCATTTTTCAAATCTTCTTCAGCACCTTTGCATGCTTCTATTAAGTGATCGCAGTGTATTGTAGCAGGTACGGCAGAAGATGTTTTTCCAGCATTCATAAACTGAAGAAGTGCCATTTGAGCTGTAGCGTCCTGCATTGCCACTCTGTCTGGTCTGAAATCTGCGTAATCTTCTCCCCTTTTAAAATCTTTTATACTTTTTTCATCGTATAGGTGAGCGTATAGTATTTTTTCTGATAATGTTAATGCTCTGTTTAACTTTTGTTTTACATTATTAACTTTGTTAGAATAGTTTGAATAAAAATTTCTTATCATTTCAATATCGTAAATTTCCATGATTAATACCTTTTATAATAATATTGCTATAGAGTATTACTATATAACAATATTCATTTTTTATCAATAGCATTATAATTTTTTTATTTTTTTAGGAACTTTTATTTATACTGTTCGTCTAATAAAGCAAATAGAAACAATCAAATAATAAATTGAAAAGTAGGAGATTAATCAATGAAAACAAAAATATTATTAACAACACTTATAATAACTTTAATGTCATCTATGGTTTTTGCTCAAGTACCGCCTCCTCCTCCAGCAGCAGGTTATGATGTTCCTCCAAGAGGAAGAGAAGCTGCTCCAAGACCTAGGGCAGGAGGACCTAAAGGTGATATATATAGAATGTGCAGAAATGCTGGTATATATTTGTCAGATGAACAGCTTAATCAAATTAGCTCTATTAATTATGAATATGAACTAAAAATTAATGATTTAGAATACCAAAAAAGAAATATAGACTATAAATTTAGAATTGAAAGAGAAAAAATAGATATAGACTTAAATATAATAAAAGATTTAATTAATCAAAAAAAAGAGCTAGAAAAAGAAATAGATTATCTTAGAGTAGAAAAAGATGTTTCTATGCTTGATGTTCTAACAGATGAACAATTACAGCAATTAAATACATATAGAATGAGATATTACTATTACAGATAATATAATTCCATAAAATATAATATACGAGGTTAAAAAAGGGGCAGTCAATACTGCCTCTTTTTTTAATTTATAATATTTGTCTCAAAAACTAGACTTGTTTCAAAACTATTTTTATTTATAATTGCGGGGACTAGCCCCCACACCCCCACTTCTTTTGGTGACCCATACGAAGTACGCCTGCGGCGAGAAGCAAAAAGACTGCATATTTATATATTAAAATGATAAATTATACAACATGTAAACATACGATTTGCATGATAATTAATATTATATAATTTATCATAAAACAATAAACTATTAAAATGCACAGGAGCCAGACATATTGCATTAAGTATTCCTTAATTTCTTGAAGTATAACACAGGTGTATAATAATTTAAAGCAGAATGTATACGTTTATGATT
>NZ_CASEGO010000081.1 GCF_949287625.1 uncultured Brachyspira sp.
CATAGCTATTCCTTTTTGTTTGTTGTGATAATTTAAATTATAAGGAATACCTCCTTTTTTTAAACTAAAACTGTGCAATATCTATGGCTCTTAAACATTATTGCATAATATTTTATATTGATTTATATAAAAAATATTATAAAATCTTTCAAATTAAAATTTAGGAGATATTGTGAGAGCAGCACAAATTGATAGATATTCAAAAGATATTGATATAAAGATTAGAGATATACCAATACCAGAAATCACTGATGATGAAGTGTTAGTTAATGTAAAGGCGGCTGCAGTAAACCCGCTTGAAATATTAATATTAACAGGCAGTGTAAGACTCATACAGGATTATAAAATGCCTCTTACATTAGGAAATGAGTTTTCTGGTGTGGTTGAAAAGATAGGTAAAAATGTAAAAGATTTTAATGTAGGAGATAAAGTTTATACTCGTATGCCCATACAAAAAATAGGTGCTTTTGCTGATTATACTGCAGTAGATAGTAAGTTTTTATCCTCTATGCCTAATAACTGCAGTTTTATTGAAGCGGCAGCAATACCTCTTACAGCACTCACAGCTTATCAGGCACTCAAAGAAGAATTAGAAGCTAAATCTGGTGAAACTGTTTTAATAACCGGAGGCTCTGGAAGTTTCGGAGAGATGGCCGTTCCTATTTTTAAATATTTCGGACTGAATGTTATTGTTTCTGGTAATGAGAGATCAAAAGAGCATTTTATAAGTTTGGGTGCTGATAAATATATTGATTACCGTAAAGAAAATTATTGGGAGTTAGTTTCAGAAGCTGATTATGTTATTGATACTCTTGGGGCAAAAGAGTTTGACAAAGAGTTATCAGTGTTAAAGAAAGGCGGACGTATTTTGAGTTTAAGAACTAGCCCTAATAAAAAATTTGCTGAAGTTAATCAATTTCCTTTCTTAAAAAGAACTTTATTTTCTTTGGCAGGCTCTAAATACGACAAAAAAGCTATGAAAGAAGGAAAAGAGTATAGATTTATGTTTGTAAGAGCTGATGGAACACAGCTTAAAGAAATTACAAAAATAGCAGAAGAGAAAAATATAAAGCCTAAAATATTTTCTAAAGTATTTAATATCGAAGACACTGCAGAAGCTATTAAAACTATGTCTAAAGGCGGTATAGAAGGTAAGATAATTATATCTATGTAATTATTTTTAATAAAAAATAAAATAGACTTGCATGCAGTATAATTTAATAAAACCATATAAAATTATATTGTAAAGCAAGTTTTTAAATAGCCGATAATTTTAGCGAATAATTTTATTTACAGCAAGGAGGCGTTAAAATTATGGGAGTCAAAAAGTATTTCTTTTTATTGCTAGTGTTATTTGCAATGAATAGTATATATGCATTTGCAAATCAAAATATCATCAGAGTACAATTAACAGATGTAAAAGCTCCATATACTATTAATATCAAAGGTCCTTATAAAGCATACAATTACAAATATGAAAGCGAAATAATATCAGCTCTAACTAATGAAACTGTAATGGTTGTAGAAAACAGATTAGGTTTAAAAGTTAATGAAGTAGGAGTTTATAAAGAGGGTATAGTCTTTGAAACACAAGACGGATTTACTTTAAATGGAAAAGAATATTATGGTTCTTTAATGTTTATTCCATATAATGATACTATGATAGTAGTTAATGAGCTTAATATTGAAGACTATGTTAAAGGTGTTTTACCTCATGAGATGTCTCCAGATTGGCCTATGGAAGCATTAAAAGCTCAGGCAGTTGCAGCCCGCACTTATGCAATGTATCATATATTAAAAAATGCTAATAAACTTCCTTTTGATGTTGATAACACTACAAAATATCAGGTTTATAACGGCAAAGAAAAAATGAATTGGTCTGTTGAACAGGCTGTTGACAGAACAAGATATGAGATTGCTGTTTATAAAGGTAAAGTTATAGCTACATATTTCAGTGCTTTATGCGGCGGACATACTGATAGTGCTGAAAATGTATTCGGTGTAGCTGTGCCTTATTTGGAAGGTGTTTCTTGCCCTTACTGCAATGCTCAAATTAAACCTTGGACTAATGCTTTAAGCTATAATGAACTTAATAATGATTTAGCTAATTATTCTGTACATGCAAGCGAAAAATCTTCTATTGGTATTAGTACCGATCCTAAATCTGGAAAAGCTACTAATATTAAAATAGATGACAGCGATATTACTTCAAGAGATTTCAGAACTACACTTTCTCCTAAACTAGTACCATCACTTAATTTTACTATTAAAAAAGTGGATAATGGTATAATAATAACTGGTAAAGGAAGCGGACATGGTGTAGGTATGTGTCAATGGGGTGCTTACGGTATGGCTCAGGTTAAAAAAGACTACAAAGAAATTTTGAAGTTCTATTATAATGGTATTGATATTGTTGATTATAATAGAGTTAACAAAGAATTTGAACCTGATGTTTGGGGAAAATAAATTTATAACTAGATAAAATTAAAGGCTTGTATTAATTAATTTTAATGCAAGCCTTTTTTGTTATTATATACCTAAAACAACTATATTTTGTCAAAATTAGTTTTTATATTTTTATTATTTTCTGGGACTAGCCCTGCGAAGCACACAGTCGTGCCCGCTCTGCATGCCGACGAAGTCCACCTTTGGTGTCGGCAACTCCAGCTTCTTTTGCCGTCTGCTCTGCGTGCCGTAGGCAAGGCACCTACTTGGTGGTGACCAAAAGAAGCAGGTACAGCCCGCTGTCGCGAAGGACTGCATTTTTTAACTAAGATATAGTTATTATAATACATTTTAAACTTATCTTATTAATGCTAAATAATACTTTATACTATTTATAAGTTATCATTACATCTATAAATAATTAAAATTTGACAAATCATATTTGTTTAGGTATATACTAAAATATAAAATATACAATTATAAAACATTTACTTAAATTTGATTATATTATAGAATATAATAAATTATTTGAGGTTTTTTATTATGACATTGAATTTCACAAAAATGCATGGAATAGGAAATGATTATATTTATATAGATTGTTTCAAAGAAAAGTTTACAGTAGAAGATGCTATGAAATATTCTCCTATATTAAGTCATAGGCATTATTCTATAGGTGCTGACGGAATTATACTGATAATGCCTTCTGATAGAGCAGATGTTCAAATGAGAATGTTTAATTATGATGGTTCTGAAAGTGAGATGTGCGGTAATGGTATAAGATGTGTTGCCAAATATGCTTATGATAAAAATATTAGTAAGAATAATCCTATGAAAATAGAAACTTTAAGAGGTATATTAGACGCAAAACTTTTTATAAAAGATGATGAGGTTGACAGTGTTGAAATAAATATGGACTCTCCTATACTTGAGGGCTTAAAGATACCTACTACTATAGATAAAGATGTGATAATAGATGAACCTATAACTTTTAATGGTAAAACATACTATTTTACCTGCGTTTCTATGGGAAATCCTCATACTGTTATATTTGCAGATGATGTTTCTAGTATGAATATTGCTGATATAGGAAGCTATATTGAAAACAACCCTATATTTCCAAACAGGACTAATGTAGAGTTTGTAGAGGTTATAAATAGGGGTGAAGTTAGGCAAAGAACTTGGGAGAGGGGGAGTGCTGAAACTTTAGCCTGCGGTACTGGTGCTTCTGCTGTATGCGTTGCTGGATTTATAAGCAAAAGAACAGATAATATTATACTTAATCATCTTTTGGGAGGCGATTTAATATTAAGATATGAAAATAACACTGTATTTATGAAAGGTGAAGCTAGATACTGTTTTGAAGGCTCTATTGAATTGTAAAAAATGTATAAAAATTTAAATATAATGTAAAAAAATTGCATTTTGTTATGACATTTAAAAAAAAATGTTAATTTTAAAGTATATACTAATTGCTTTTTAGCAGTTTATATATAACTTATCTTTTAAATAAGAGGGGGTGTATGAAAAGAACGGTTATAATATTGGCTTTATTTCTTTGTAATTTAAATTTGGAAACGCATAATTTTAATATAAATGATTATTCTTTTCCTTCTGATAATTGGGTTACTTTAATAAAAGATGTTTCAAATCATTATAATCAGGATTTTTGGTTTATAAAAGATGTTTTTGATGTTTGTGTTAATTATAATGTAGACCCTCTTTTAATGGTTGCTTTAATAAAAGTTGAAAGCAGCTTTATTCCTACAGCTTTATCCAAAAAGAATGCATACGGATATTGTCAAATAACTCCTATAGCTAATGAAGATGTTGATCCTTCATTAAACAGATATAATGCAAGAGATAATATTATACTTGGTGTAAGATTTATAGATAAACTATTAGATAGATTTGATGGTGATATAATAAAGTCTTTAAGATATTATAATGCAGGAAATAATTATAATGAATACGGAGAATCTTATGCTGAAAGTATAAGATATGAATATACTAATATGGTTAGTCTTTATGTAAAAGATGAAAGTTCATATGGCAATATATACAGAAAAGAGGTCTTTGAATAATATAATAATATCAAGACCTCTTATATATAATTACTAGTTATGTAAAAAATTATCTTTTTAAGTTTACAACAGTAGCAAGTAAGTTATCGCTTGTTTGTACTGCTTTAGAGTTCATCTCATATGCTCTTTGTGCTACAATCATATCAACCATTTCATCAACTACTTTAACGTTTGACATTTCAACGAAGCCTTGATGTATTCTAGGAAATCCGTTAGCACCAGGTTCTCCTTCAAAAGCAGGTCCGCTTGCTATAGTTTCTTTATACAAGTTATCGCCTATAGAAAGAAGCCCTGGCTGATTGATAAATCTATGAAGTGTAATTTGACCTATTTCTACAGGATCATTTTCATCGCCTATTTTTACAGATACGACACCTTCTCTTGATATAGATATTTGCTCTAACAAAAAGTTTTCTGGAAATACTATTTCTGGTACTAGTCTGTATCCGTTTGAAGTAACCATTTGACCGTTAGCATCAATTTTGAAAGATCCGTCTCTAGTATATGAAACACTGCCGTCCGGCATTAATACTTGAAAGAAACCTTCTCCTTCCAATGCCAAGTCAAGTTTATTTCCTGTTGCCTGTAGCGAACCTTGATCAAACATTTTTTGTGTAGAAGCACTTTTTACACCAAGTCCTGTTTGAAGTCCTACAGGTCTTACTGTATCTTCTGTAGCTGGTGTGCCTTGTATTTTTAAGTTTTGATATATTAAATCTTCAAAATCAGCTCTTACTTTTTTATATCCTATAGTGTTAACATTGGCAAGGTTATTGGCTATAGTATCAGTTTTAAATTGCATACCGTTCATGCCGCTTGCTGCTGTCCATAAAGAACGTACCATATAATACACTCCATTATCTTATAAATTTATTATACTATATATTCGGTAATTACAAAAATTGCTTTATAGAATTTATATAAAAAATATTATGTTAAGTTCTTTTAATACTGTTTTGATAGTAAAATACTTGTTAAAGATAAAATTCTGTTATAAAATAATATAAATTAAAAAAGGTATTTTGAAAATGTCATATTCCAAGCTAATAATTAAAAATTTCGGTAAGATTAAAGAGGCAGAAATAGAGCTTTCTAATTTTATACTTTTTGTAGGTGATAATAACAGCGGAAAAAGCTATTTGATGACATTGATATACGGTTTGATGAAATATAGTAAAGATATTACTGATATTATTCTTAAGGATAAAGAATTCATTTTCAGCTTGGAAGAGTATAAAAAAATTAAAGATATAATCGATAAATATACAAAAATAAACGATAAAATAGAAAGTATAGAAAATGTACTTGATTATGTTAGTGATAATGTAAAAAATAATTTTAATAGCATAGAAACAAAGTATAATTTATTACAAAAAGATGAGCTGAATATATTTTATAATCTTTTAAATAAACTATTGAATAAATATAAAACAGAAATTTTAAAATTTATTTTTAACGATAATGAGCATATAATAAATTTAGAAAGTATATATTTTGATTATTCAAATTATTTTTTTAATATTTTTGTTACCAAAGAAAATTGTTTTTATTTTAAAATAAATCGTATTTCCCAAACTTTTATTAAATATGGTACTAATTATTTATTTGTTATTAGGAGTATACTTTGTAGTATATTAGAAAATAATTTTTATTTTTTGGGGTTAAAATTTTTACCTACATCAAGAACAGGTTTTTTATTAACATATAAAGAATTATCAAAAATATCAAATATGCATCAATTTAGTATTGGAGATAAAAAAGAAAAAACTCTATTTCAGAAACCTATTATAGATTTTATTAATAGTTTAATAGATTTATCTTATATTTATGAAGAAAATGACAATTACAAAGATATAATAGAAATACTTGAAAACAATATACTAAAAGGTAAAATAAATCTTAATGAAGAGACAAATGCTATGTATTATCAGCCGAATAACAAAGATTTGAAAGTACCTATGCATTTATGTTCTGCTGTTATTACAGAAGTAGCACCATTATATTTATTTTTGAAATATTATTCTATTTCAGGTGATTTATTTATTGAGGAGCCAGAATTATCGTTGCATTTAAAATTGCAGAAACAATTAGCTCGTGTATTAATAAACTTAGTTAATAAAAAAAGAAATGTTATAATATCCACTCATAGCGACACAATATTGGAACATATAAATAATATGGCAGTTCTTCATAGTATAGATGAGAATAAAAAAAGTCAAATATTAAAAGAGTATTCATATACAGAAGATGACACTATAGATATAGAAAAAATTAGGATATATCAATTTGATACTGATGATAATGATATAACAACTATAAAAGAATTGAAAGGTGAGAGAGAAACAGGATTTTATATAGAAACATTTCATAAATATATAAATAATGCCTCTTTGGAATATGATGCAATAAATGAAAATTAATGATTATGGACGATTTTAATAAACTTTATAATACTCCTTTTATAGATAATCAAAGATATTTATTTGATAATACCATGTGTAAAATTGACATTATAGAAGATATTTTTACTATAAAAGATGAAAACTCAAATATGGAATGCAGTATAAAATTAAGTTCTAAATCTATTTGCAGTTCGGATATAGAAGGCAATAAAAAATTTAACCATTTAAGAATGAATAAATGTGCTGATGCTGTTATTATAAATAAAAATAAAAATGATAAATTTGATTTGCATATAATAGAATTAAAAAATGATGTTCATGATGATGATTTGAAAGAACTTCATAAACAGTTCTTAGGGGCATATTTGAGAATAAGAGCTATTTTTTTAGCTTACTCTAATGATATAGAAAATATAAAGTTTTATCTGATATATAATAATTTTAATAATTCATCTAATAAAGAAAATACAAATAGTACAAATAAGAAAAAAGATAAAATAATTGAAAGACAATTATTATCTAAAAATAAAATTATTAATAATATATTTCTTCCAATTTATCCATTCAATTCTAATACATTAGATATTAAAAAGTATAGCATAAGTTTAGAAAAAGAAATAATCATTTAATTTTGTTATTATGATTTAGTTTATTAAATATACTGTAAATAATTCTTTATATATTTTTCTTATTGATATTTTTACAAATAGTATTATAATGACATTTCAATTAACTTTTATATTTATTGGCTTTATTTATGGATTATGTAATATCTACTACTTTATACCTATTAAAAGGAACATACACCACTTTATGCCTTTACTTTGTAACGGCAATATTTTCTCTTCCATTATCTATGCTCTTTGCGGCATTGCAGTTTAGTGCCCCAAAGTTTGTAAGGTATATTTTTGATATATATGCTTGGATATTCAGAGGAACTCCTCTAATACTTCAGCTAATATTCTTTTATTACGGACTTCCTCTTATGACCAATAATATGATAGCTTTCCCAGCTTTTACATCTGCTGCGGTAACTTTTATACTTAATTATTCTGCTTATCTTATGGAGATATTCAGAGCTGGTATTGAGAGTATAGAGAAAGGTCAGTATGAGGCTGGTTTTGCTCTTAATTTAAGCTACAGACAGATTATGACTAGAATAATACTTCCTCAGGCTATAAGGAGAGTACTTCCTCCGCTTTCTAATGAGGCTATTAACTTAATAAAAGATACTGCTTTGGTTATAGTATTGGGTATAGGAGATTTAATGCTTCATGCAAGGCAGATACTTACAAGAGATTATAAATTACTTCCATTTTTTATAGCAGCCATTATATACCTGCTTTTTACTTCTGTTTTGGTTCTTGTATTCAGACAATTGGAGAAGAAATATGTCATTAGAAACTAAAGAAACTAATTTGAAAGTTGTAAATATAAAAAAACATTATAAAGACACTCCTGCTATAAACGGAGTATCATTTACAGTTAATAAAGGTGATATACTTTCTATTATAGGACCTTCAGGAGCTGGTAAGAGTTCTCTATTAAGAAATATCATACAGATAGAAGAACCAGATTATGGAGAGGTTTATATAGATAATGAAGTTTTATTTTGCAAGAGGGAAGGGGAGAAGGCATTAAATATTAATCATGCTGATTTTATGAAACGAAAGGAAAAAATAGGAATGATATTTCAGCATTTTAATCTATTTCCTCATAAAACGGCATTAGAAAATATAATAGAAGCTCCTATCATAGTAAAGAAGCAAAATAAATATGAAGCTATAGAGAATGCATTAAAACTTTTAGATAGCGTAGGACTTAAACATAAAAAAGACAGTTATCCTAATGAATTATCAGGCGGACAGAAACAAAGAGTTGCTATTGCGAGAGCTTTGGCTATGAAACCAGAAATACTTCTTTGCGATGAGCCTACATCGGCATTAGACCCAGAATTAATAGGTGAAGTTTTATCTGTATTAAAAGAGCTTGCTAAAGAAAAAATGACTATGATTGTTGTAAGTCATGAAATAAGTTTTGTAAGAGAACTTTCTACAAATATTGCTTTTATGGACGGAGGAAAAATTATAGCTATGGATACATCGGATAATTTTTTTAATAATCAGAGTAATGATAGGATTAAAGATTTCTTAAATAAAATATTTCATAAATAATATTTTGTATAATTATTTTATTAGTTATTTTACTATAAATCAAAAATTGGAAATTAATTTTCAAATAAATGTTGACATTTTCTTAAATAGTATTACAATACACAGTAATGAAGTAGGTTATGGAGTTACTTATGAATAATTATTATTTATACAATATTTCTTATACTCTTTTTTTATCATTTCATTTTACTAACAATCATTAAAAGTCTTTAATTATAAGCTAATTTTATAAGCTAATTAAAATATTATAAAAAATTTCTTAAGGAGAAAAAACTATGAAACGTATATTAACTTTTTTATTATTAGCTTCTTTTGCAGTTATTATAAGCTGTAATAATTCAGCAAGCACTAATAACACTTCAGAAGTAAAAGAGGACAACTCTCTTCAAAAGGTAAAAGATGCTGGTAAATTAGTATTAGGTTTGGACGATACTTTTGCTCCGATGGGTTTTAGAGATGAAAACGGAGAAGTTGTAGGATTTGATATTGATTTAGCCAAAGAAGTTGCTTCAAGACTTGGCGTAGAATTAGAGATAAAACCAATAGAATGGTCTAGTTCAATATTAAGTCTTAATAAAGGCGATGTTGATGTGCTTTGGAATGGTGTTACTATCAATGACGCTAGAAAACAGCAAATTAATTTTTCTAAACCTTATCTTAATAACAGACTTGTTATAGTAAAAGCCATTGATGATGCTTCTATTAATTCTAAAGATGATTTGGCAGGAAAAGTATTGGGTGTTCAGGTTGGAAGTAATGATGAAGCATTAACTGCTGATCCTGCAAGTAAGAATGCTAAAGAAATACGCAGATATGATGTTAATGTAAATGCATTTTTGGATTTGCAGGCTAAAAGAATAGATGCTGTTATTATAGATGAAGTAGCTGCTCAGTATTATATATCAGAAAAGAAAGCACCTTTTGTTGTAGTTGATAATAGTCCTTTAACAGAAGAATTATATGGTGTTGGATTTAGAAAAAGTGATGAAAAACTTTTAGCAGAGGTTGACAGAATATTAGATGAGATGAAATCTGATGGTAAGGCTGCTGAAATATCTCAGAAATGGTTTGCTAAAGATATAGTTTTGAAATAAAAATTATATCTTTAATATTTTATTTATTATGGAGAAAAATAAAAATGAAAAAAACATCGGTTATTATATTGGCTTTCTTTTTATTATTTACTGTTTCATGTTCTAAAGAAGATAATAAAAATCAGCCTTTAAATAATTTTGATATTGTTAAAGAAGATGAGATACAAGTTCAGGAAGAAGATAATTCTCTATCAAGAGTACAAAATGCAGGAAAATTGGTACTTGGTTTAGATGATACTTTTGCTCCAATGGGATTTGTAGGAGATAACGGCGAAATAGTTGGATTTGATATTGATTTAGCAAGAGAGGTTACTAAACGTATGGGAGTTCAGCTTGAAACTAAACCTATAGATTGGGGTAACTCTACAGCCATTTTAACTAATGGTGAAATAGATGTTCTTTGGAATGGTCTTAATATCAATGACGAAAGAAAATTGCACATGAATTTTTCAAAACCATATTTGAATAATATGCTTATTATTGTTAAACATAATGGTGATGAGAGCATTAATTCAATAGATGATTTGGCTGGTAAAGTTGTAGGCGTTCAGTACGGCGGTAATTATGAGCAAATAGCAAATCACCCTATAGTTTCACAGATAAAAGAATTGCGTCAGTATAATGGAAATATTGATGCACTTGCTGATTTGCAAAATGAGAGATTAAATGCTGTGATAATAGACGATGTGTTTGCTGAGTATTATATAGCTCAAAAAAATGCTCCTTTTACTATAGTATATAGTACTCCTTTTACAGACGGTTTATATGCTGTAGGAATCAAAAAATCTGATAAAAAACTTTTAGAGGAAATTGATAAGATATTAGATGAGATAAAAGCTGACGGAACTGCCTCTAATATATCAGTAAAATGGTTTAACAAAGATTTAATTATAAAGCAGCCATAGATAATAGATATTATAATAATAAGACAAGGGTAATATATACTCTTGTCTTATTTTTTATGAATAAAAAATATATTATCTATTATATATCATACCGTTTATATATAAATATTTTAATTTTTTTAATTTATAAATTTCACTAGGTAAAGATGATAAGTTTCCTTTTATATAGAGCTTTTTTAAATTTTCTAAATTATAAAAATCATTTTCTATAGTTATTAATGAACTGCTGCTGAAATAGAACTCTTCCAAAGTATTGATATTTCCTATATACTTACTTATAACTTTCAAATTATTATCTAGCAGTGATAAAATTTTTAATTTTGGAAGTTCTGTTATTGTTTTAGGAATAGATTTTATTTTATTATTATTGATATAAAGTTTTTTTAAATTAGTTAATTTTGAAATCTTATTAGATATATTTTCTATATTGTTATTTGATATATCTAATTCTTCTAATCTTGACAAAGAAAATACTTCATTAGGAATTTCATTTAATGAATATCCAGACAGATTAAGAGTTTTTAATTTTTTTAGTTCAAATATTTCTTTAGGAAAAGTTTTTAATAGATTATTGTATATATCTATTTCTTCTACATTTTGTAAAGCTGTAATTTTTTTAGGTATTGATTTTATTTTATTAAAGCTAATATCAATATATTTTAAATTTTCTAGCGATAATATACATTCTGGAAATTTATCTATATCATTATTACATATATCTAAATGTCTAAGATTTGTTAATATACTTATTTCATCTGGTATATATTTAAGTTTAAGACTGCTTAAATCCAAGTCTTTGATATTTAATAAGTCTTCTTTTTTGTAGCTTTTTAATTTAGTTATATTATTTTTTTCAAAGAAATCATATAATGCTTTTAGTTTATTGTTTATTATTTCATTATTATTTTTTGATGATATATTTTTCATAATCATTCTCCTTTTTTTAATCATATATTATGATTATAGTAGGAGGGTATGACAGATTTTGTCATTGATATGAAAAAATATAAAAAATTTAATTTTTTGTATAAATGCTGTCTAAAATATATTTAAGTTTCATAGCCTCTAATTGACCTGGTGCTGATGAACGCTTAGCTGAGGCAAATGTTAGTATGGATCCGAATATTCTGCTTATAATTCCAAGCTCTCCCATAGATATAGCTATTATAGGAAAATCTTTTATTTCATTTGAAGCATCTAATAGTGTTATTACATCTTTTTTTGTTTTTGGCATATATGCTACTTTTGCTATATCGCATTTTAATTTTATCATTTTTTTTATTCTTGATATTATTTCTTTTTTTGAAGGTGTTTTATTAAAATCATGATTTGATATTATTGTTTTTATATTGTTTGCCTTTGATAATTTTATTAATTTTTTTATATTATCATCTTTTAATGTTAATAATTCTAAATCTATTAAGTCGAAACATTTATTTTCTATAATGCTTACATATAAATCTATTATAGAATTATTATATTTTATATTTCCGCCTTCCTTTATACTTCTTAATGTGAATAATACAGGCTTGTTTGTTGTTTTTTTTATTTCATTCGATATGGATATTATATAATCAAAATTTGAGGCATCATCTATAAAAAAATCTGCCCTCCACTCTATAATATCAACAGGAAGTTTGTTTATTTCTTTTATGTATTTTATTATATCTTTTTCATTTTTTTCTACTATAGGTATACATATTTTTGGAGATCCGCTTCCTAATTTTATATTTTTAACTTTTACTATATTTTCCATTTTCTAAATACTCTTATTTACGTATACTTAGTAATTTATATTATTATATTTATTTAAATATAATATTTTTTATATATTCTACAGGCATTTTTTCATTAGTCCAAAGCTCAAAAGCTAATGCTCCTTGATATAGTAACATTCCCATACCGTTTATTATTTTACATCCTTCTCTCTCAGCTATTTGAAGTAATTTTGTTTTTGCAGGACTATATATACAGTCGCTTACTACTAAATCAGATCTAAAAAAAGTTTTATCTTCTATTAAAGAAACATCTTCTTTCATACCAACACTTGTGGCATTAATTAATATGCTGCTGTTATCTATTTTCTTTTTTAAAATATTTTTATTTTCAAGTGAAAATAGTTCTATAGAGCAGTTAGTCTTTTCTGCTATATTATCAATAATCTTTTTTTGTTCGCTCCAGTTTGTATCTCTTTTAAAAACGTATATCTCTTTTACTCCGTATAAAGCAGCCTCTGATATTATAGCTATAGAAGCTCCTCCAGTACCTAGTATTGTGATATTTTTATTTTTTATAAATATATTTTCTTCTTCTAATGATTTTATAAACCCCTCTCCATCTGTAGAGTATCCTGTGAGTATTCCATTATCATTAACTATAGTATTAACACTTTGGGTTAGTTCGGCAGCCTCTGATATTTTATCAAGATATTTAATCACTTCTTTTTTGTTCGGCATTGACAGATTTACGCCTCTCATATTTAATGTTTTTATAGAGTTTACAGCTTCTTTTAAATTATTTTTATCTACTTCAAAAGCCAAATAAGCATAATTAAGATTAAGTTTATTAAAGGCTTCATTATGCATAATAGGCGATATACTATGTCGGCATGGAGAAGCGAATAATGCAGTGAGTATAGTTGAAGAGTTTATTTTCATGAATATATAACCTTATAAAATATAAAAAATTCTGCTATTATAATAATATAATTTTTATTATTGTCAATTAATACATTTTTAATTATTTGTTTAAGAGCCATAGATATTGCACAGTTTTAGTTTAAAAAAAGGAGGTATTCCTTATAATTTAAATTATCACAACAAACAAAAAGGAATAGCT
>NZ_CASEGO010000082.1 GCF_949287625.1 uncultured Brachyspira sp.
TAAAAAGGCTGTATTTTCAAGGAGAGTTTATGTATTAGAAAGTATTATTCAGTTTGTACTTCTATTTATATGCATTATGTATTTAGTTAATGGTACTTATAATCCATTTATTTATTTTAGATTTTAAGAGGTTTATTTATGAAAAATAATAGTTTGTTTAATAAAATATTTGCATATATTTGTATTGTATTATTCTTATTAATATTAATTTTATTTGTGTTGGGTAAAATTAGCAGAATAGGATATTTATCTGATTTTAAACTTATATCGCAGGAAAATGGAAATTATAATTACGATTTTAGAATTAATTATTACAGCAAAATATTTAGAAACAGCGATATATATGGAGTTTATTTAAATACTAATGAAGTTATAAAAAATAATAATTTTATTAAAGAAATATCTTTTTCAGAAAAAGGAAGTCCTTTTGGAAATTTACTTTCTTCTAAAGAAATAAATGAAGAAAAAATTGATAATATAAAATATAATCTAAATATTAAATTTTATATGTTTATAATATTAATAGTAGCTTTTATATTATTTTTTATTAATCCAAATAGTAAAAAAGTAATCAGTCATATAACAAATTTTTTTAATAAGCGTAAAAAATTAATATTAGAAATATATCTAATATTAATTTCCTTTTTTTTCATCATATTTATTTTATTAAGTAAAGTAGGTCATATAGGAAGTTTAGAAGGTTTTGAGCTTATAGCGGAAAGTAAAGCAGGGTATGTATATAAAGCTAAACTAATATCCAAAGGATTATTTTCACCTAATCTAATTTATGAATATTCAGATAAACCATTGAAATTAGAAAATAAGCCTGATTATATTAAAAATTATGGTTACAGCATAGAAATTAACAGAATGCCTGATTGGTATGATATTTCAATAGGTGCTAGTGCTTGGAATAACGAAGATGGAACATTTACAGTATCAAATTCTACAAGTTGGAATACATATAATTATATAATACCTTTATCTGTTGGAGAAAAATATAAAACCACTATAAAAATAAAAAAAGTATCTGATAATATTTATAGTGGAGGTATTACTTATTACTTGGATCAAGCAAATAGTGGTATGTATATTCATAACACTGAAAACATTACCAAAGAGTATAATGAATATTCTGGAACCATTGATATAAAAGATGTTTTAACAAATAATTATCCACATATTAATTTTACTTATCCAGAAGGTGTATTTAGTGTTAATTATATTAAAATTGAACAGATAGAAACTAATGCACTTTATATAAAAAATAATGATGAAGTAATTATAACTTCATATGTAAATCTAGATAATGATCAATCTATAAAAAATGTAAAATATAATATAAAATTAAGATATAATTTATTAAAAAAAATAATATTCATTTTTTCTATATTTTTTATTGTATATTTAATAATGCTAAATTTCTCATGTAAAAATAATATATATTTTTATCATAATTTATTTATTAAAAATAAAAAAGTTATAATTAAAATATATATTGTATTTTTTATTTTTGTAGTATTAATTACATTGATAAGTACAAATTTATATTATAATGGATATTTAACAGATTATGAGTTAATAACTTCAAGTAAGACAGGATATGTATATAGAGCAAAATTAAAATCTAAAGGTTTATTTTCTCCTAATTTTATTTATGAATACTCAGATAAACCATTGAAATTAAAAAACAAGCCAGATTATATAAAAAATTATGGGTATAATATATATATTACAACTCCTCCATCTATTTATAATACGGAAGCTGGAGAATCTTGGGCTAGTGAAAATGGATTTAGTATTTATGATTACTATAATACAAATGGGGTTTGGACATCATATTCTTATAATTATATAATAGATCCTTCGATAGGAGAGGAATATAAAATAGAAATTGAGGCAAAAAATATATATGGTACAGGAGGTAGAATAGATTATTTTTTAGATTCTGCTAATGGACGTATTAACATAGAGAATAGTTATAATTTGCTTAAATCAAATTATAAAATTTGTGAAACAACTACTAAAATAACAAATATAGATAGAAAAGGCTTTAGATTTTTATCTTTCTTTTTTCCAAATGGGGTTACTGATGTTCGATATATAAAATTGGAACAAGTTAGTGATAATTTATATTTAAAAAGTGATGATTATGTTATTTTTACATCAAGTATATTATTAGATGATACTATAGATATAAATATAGTTTCCTATAAGATAAAATTAAAATTTAATAGTATAAAATATATATTAGCAGTTTTATTATTACCTTTAATAATGTATGTAATTTTATTTTTAATATTTTTCATAATTGATAGTATTCAATTTTTAAAAAATAGATTGCTTATATTTTATAATAAATTAAAAAATATTAATTCCTATATTATAGTTATTTTAATATTTTTTACTTTTTTAATATCACCTAGAATTTTATATAAACTTTTTGATAGATATGTTGATAAAACAAATTATGAAAAAAGAAATTTTGCTGTTAAACCCAACATTGATATTAAAAATATAGATAAATATCCAAAAGAATATGAGACTTATTTTGCCGATTATATTCCATTTAGAAATGAATTTGTAAAATTAAAAAATATTATAGATATTAAAATTTTCCATAATCTTTCATCTAAAGATTTATTATTAGGTAGAGATAATTGGTTGTTTTTAAAATGGTCTCCTTTAGTAGAGGATTATATTGGGAATTATACTTATACAGATGAAGAGCTAATAACTATTAAAAATAATTTATTGTTAGTTAAAGACATTTTAGAAAATAGAGGAATAGATTTTTCTTTAATGATATGTCCTGATAAAAATAAAATATATCCCGAATATATGCCAACTTATATAAAAAGATTGCATCCTGAGTATAATTCTACAGATGAACTAGTAAATTATTTAAGAGCAAATACGGATATAAAAATCATATATCCAAAGAAAGAATTACTATCTTTTAAAAATAATGAGTTGATATATTATAGAAATGATGCGCATTGGAATAAATTAGGTGCTTATATAGGGTATTCGGAATTAATGAAAAATATAAATATTGAATATAAGGATATTAATGATATATATTATAAAAAAATACCAGAAGCAAAGGATACGCCAAATCTGGCAACAATGGTTAGTTTATCAAAAACAGATTTATATGACAGAGATGTTGAATATGAGTTATCAAATTATTCTAAGTATAGTTATAATATTATTAGTAATTATTCTCCAATTTTCATTAGTACAGTATCTGATAATATAAATGGGTTATCTATAGGTATGCTAAGAGATTCTTTCACTGATAATATGCTTGATTATATTTCAAAAAGTTTTTATAGTGCAACTTATATAGGTTTTGGTGATTCTCCTGATATGTTTATCAATTTATTATCTACAAATCCTGATATAGTTGTATTTCAAAGTGTTGAAAGATATTTAAAATATAGGGTATTATATGTTTTACAATCATTATATTATCCAACTGATAGTTTTACTAATAGATGAAGTAATAAATATTTTATAAAGTATTATACTATTTATACCGTTAATGAAAGCAGTGATAATTTAAATTATAAGCTGCGAATCATGAAGAAAATAATATTATTATTTGTTTTTATATTTAGTGTAAGCCTATATCCGAAAATAGGTATGAAAGAATCAACTATAGTAGAGAAAAAAGACTACGGATATATAGTTTATGCAGAAGATTATTACAGACTTTATGCCTTGCCTTCCTACTATGGCGAATATGATCTGCTTAGAAATGTAGATTATCTTGAAAGAGCTTTAAATGCCCCTTTTGATTTTGTTAATAGAGCTTTAACCATTATAGAAACAGAAGAGGCGTACACCAGATATAAAGACCTTATGCATATGCAGTTTAATTATCTAATAACTCAGAATTATATCTATCTTGCAGGTCTTTATGATAAAGAAAATTATTATTTTTATAATTCTCAGTTTGATGAGGATATAAAGAAAAGTTTTGAATATGCAGTGTTTTTTTATAATTTAGCTAAAGAGAGATGGGCTTTAACCAAAGAATTGGCTGATAAAGTAATGAAAAATAAGGCCAAACTTGAAATGGATAATTTAATTGATAAAGCGTATAAAATAGCACTTGGAGAGATAGATTATAATAAAACAGCCGATAGACAGCTTAAGCATATAGAAGAAATTTTGCAGGAAATGGAAAAATAAAATTATAATAATTTTGAGGTGTATTTATGTTTAAAGCAATGAATAAATACTATGAAATTAATTTTGATAAAATATTAGAACTTAAAGAAATAATAGTTAATGAGAATATAGAGATAACTTGCGTAAACTCTAATGGTATAAGTATTATAGTACCGGGTTCTTCTGTAAATCTTCTTATAGAAGAAAAAGATAATATATTACTTAAAGGTGCTAAATATTATATATCATCATTTTCAAGTAAGTTTTTTAATTTGAATAACCCTAAAACCAATAAAAATACAGTAGTAGAAGGTGCTGATGCTAGTGAGTATAATGAGGCTGATTATTTCTATCATATATATAAAAATTGTATGCCTTCAAATGAAAAATTAAAATCTGCTAATTCATCGTTTTTATCAAAAATAGTAAAAGAAAAACCAAATAATAGAATCTATTTACTAAAACCTTATGCAGATGAATTAAAACTAGAATCTAAAGCACAAAAGGTAACAAATGAAATAGCTATTTCCATAGAGCGTATGTTAACAGGATTGGGTATTATAGCAAGGCTTGACTTTATAAGATATATTAAATACATAAAAACATCTAAACAAAATTCTAATAATATTATTAATACAGAAACAGAGGTTATGATTTCCAGCATAATAAACTCTATAGTAACTTATTTGGAAAAAGAATATGTTTTTAGGGATATTTTTGATAATTTGGATTTACTTAATGATTCCAATATAATAAGTCATAGTAACCGAGTATGTATACTTATGATAGAGTTTTTATATTATTATAATAATACCTTTAATAAGGGGCTTAGTAATAAATTAAGACAGGATTATCAGGATAAATACTTGGAGTATTATAGGACTGTTTTAACTAAATTTAATATCTCTAAAGGAATAGAAAAATTAGAAAAAGTATATAAACTTGGTATAAGAAAATTTACTGCTTCAGAGATAGTTAATTATGCTTCAGGAGCTTTTTATCATGATGTTGCTATGCTTAATATTATGGATTTTATACCTACAGATGAGTTCATTAAAGACGGAGATTTTAAGGATTTCCATACATTAAAAGCATATTATTTTCTTAAATATGTATTAAATCAAAAAGATGAGTCAGCTTTAATTGCAGGTCTTCATCATGAATGCTATGGTTACGGAAGCGGCATATTAAATAATTTTCTTGATAAAAAAGCAAATGATCCAAAGCACAAAATAGATTTTTTAATGACTTTTGAAACAGAAGATATTATTAATGCTGATGCATTAGCATATTTTCCCGCTAAAATGCTCGAGATAGCTGATATATATGATAGTTTAACATTTATGAATGGAAGCAGAAATAAAAATCCTGAAGAAGTTGTTATGTTTATGAAGTCTATGTTTATAGATGAAAAAATAAAAATAGATCCGATAGCGTTTTCTTTATTTACTCAATTTCTTTCAGATATGAAGGGTGTTAATGTGATTGAGCAATAAATATAAATTTATTTTTTAATTTATTTGACTTTTAACAATAAAAATATATAATCATCTGATGATGTATAATGTTATAGTAGCAGGTTCAACCGATTTTACAAAAGATTGTATCTTACAATTAATGAAAACAGATAATGTCAATTTAAGTGCTGTAATAGCTCCAATTGATACAAAGAAGGATAGAAAGGGTAATATAATCAATTCGCCCGCTGTTGAAATAGCTTTAGAAAATAATCTTAATCTTTTTCAGCCTGAAAGTATAAATAAAGATGAATTTTATGGAACTTTGACAGATATTGCCCCTGATTTTTTAATAGTAGTAGCATATGGAAGAATTTTAACTAAAAGAACATTAGCACTTCCTAAAATTATGCCTCTTAATATTCATGGCTCTCTTCTTCCTATACTTAGAGGAGCAAGTCCAGTAGAGCATGCACTTCTTTACGGATTTGAAAAGAGCGGAACTACATTACAGAAAATGGATGCCAAATTAGATGAAGGAGATATAATACTTCAGCATGAAGTTGATATAGCAGATAACTGGCAATTTAATGACTTGTATGATAAAATAAAAGAAAGCGGCGTTTATTTATTAAAAGAGTTTTTTAAAGATGTTGATAAATATTTATCTAACATGATAAAACAAGATGATTCTTTGGCAACTTACTGCAGTAAAATAAAAAAAGAAGACGGTAAACTTGACTTCTCAAAAGATGTTATTAGTCTTCATAATATGACAAGAGCTTTTGTAAGATGGCCTACAGCATATTGTTTTTACAAAGATATATCAATAAGAGTTTTTAAGAGTGAATATAAATATGATAGAGAATGTCAAAGTGATTTTGGAAAAATAGTTGATGTTAATAGTGAAGGTATTTATATTCAGGCACTTAATGGTATTTATATAATAAAGGAACTTCAAAGAGAAGGCAAAAAGAGACAAACAGTAAAAGAATTTTTATGCGGAAATAAATTAAATATAGGTGAATATTTTCTTTAATAATCTTGGAGTTAATTATAAATGAGCAGAAAAAAAAATAAACCTGAAGTTAAAACTAATACTGAAGAAAAACAGGAAAAAACTGAAATAAAAATTGAAAAAGCGGAAAAAATGGAGATTAAAAAAGATAATAAACAATTTAATAATATCTTAAATAAGATAATATTTTATATAAAGAAATTTATAAGTATTATTTTACCAAATGGTATAGTAAACGATTCCAAATCATTACTTGTGTTTGGAAGATTAACACTTTTTGCTTTAATAGTTTTTGTTTTGCAGATATTAGTTGTATGTATAGTTGTATTTGTTATAGTAAAATCAGGAGGCGAATCTTTTGTTCTTCCAGATGTTCAGGGTAAGGAAGTATTTCAGGCTTTTAATACTTTAGAGAAAGAGGGTATGAATCTTAATATTCAAACTCATTATTTCAATAATTATCCATTAGGCACAGTTGTAAGTCAGGAGCCTAAAGGCGGTATTAAGGTAAAAAGAGGAAGAACAGTATATTTAGTTATTAATGTTGCAGAACAGGCTTTAGTAAAAATGCCTGATGTTACTGGCATTAAATATGAAGAAGCACTCAGTATTATTACAAATGATATTTTAAGCACTATGACTAATGTTACTATACTTCCGAAAGTGGAAATAAATGATTCTCTTTATGAAAACGATATAGTAGTTTCCCAGATTCCTGCTGCTGAAGATGTTGTTAGTATGAATACAGAGATAATATTAACAGTTAATAATAAGAAAACTCAAAATCAGCAATAAGATATTTTTATATTAAATTTAAAGAATGCACATTTTTTTCCGAATATAATAATCGGAGAGTTATATGGCTGAAGGAAAAGAATGTGAATTTTGCGGCAGTACCAAATCTGAAGTTTATATAAAAACAGATTTGGTAAGCTACAACAGATGTTTAAATTGCGGACTTATATATCAATATCCAGTTTTAAGTCAGGAAGAGATAAATGATATATATAGTGATAATTATTTTGAGTATGAGGTAGCCAATCAGGAAAATTTTTTTGGTCTTATGAAGCTTGCTATGAAAGATATTGGTTTTGATAAAATAGAAAGCAAACTTCCCAATAAAAATGTACTTGATATAGGGTGTGCTACTGGAATGATGCTTAACTATTTAAAGACTAAGGGCTATAATGCTCAGGGTATTGAAATATGTTCATCATCTGCGGAGTATGCAAGAAAAAATTATGGTATTGTAGTTCATGAAAAGCCTTTACTAGAAGTAGGATTTGATAGCGATTACTTTTCATTTATACACTTTTCACATGTTATAGAACATGTACCAAATCCTGCAGATACTTTAAAAGAAATTTACAGAATACTTGCTAAAGGCGGATATTTGGCAATAACTACACCAAATGCAGATGGTATGTTTGCCAAAAAGTATAAAGGAGCTTGGAGAGCTGTTATGCCGCAGCATTTATGGCTTTTTTCAAAGACTACATTATCAAATTATATGAAAAGTATTGGCTTTAATATTATTAGTGATTTTTCTTGGGGTTCTATTCCAATAGAAAAGAAGCCTAATAAAATAATTAAAGCTTTTTTTGATAAATATGTTAAATTATTTAATAGGGGAGATGTTATGCTCTTCTTGTGTAAGAAATGAGAATAGTTTTTGCAGATTTTTAAGGAGAATATATGGCTAAGGAAATTATAAAACCAACATTATCAATTGATCCTAACAATTATGAATTTTATTATGACAATACTATTAATACTAGAGAAATTTATGATCAAATTGTGGATATCGATAGTAAGGATCAAAATTTGTATGAAGAACTTTTAAAAAATTATGTTCACCCTGGAGAAGCCATATTAAAATCCATTTCTAAACGCGAAGGAATAAAAGCTGGTAAAAATGTAAAATTTGATAAAATGACTGGTAATTACAGATCTACAGAGCATGGATATGTATTTTATGATGAATTAAAATCAGTATCAGTTATACCAATTATTAATGTTGCTGATAAATGGAGAGGTGTTATGGTTCTTCCGCCTCAAAAACAGCAGAAAAAACAGGTGCTTTTGGAAGAAGTGCAGACAATAATATCTCAGATACCTATCAAATTAATGGTAGATTATGATAAAGTTGCAGAATTGGTTGCTTATAATTTGAAATATGATGAAGGTGTAATGTGTGTATTCGTTGAAGGAAGAAAACCTGTAGACGGAAACGTTCAGAAAGTCATATTAGATTATGATTTTACTATAGATACAGGTAAAGAATCAGAAGACGGTGCTATAGACTTTAAAGAAAGAGGTTTTATACATAACATAGAAGCTAATGTTCAAATAGCACATTTTATGGAGGAAAAGCCTTCTTTAGACGGACTTGATATATACGATGTTATTATGGAAGCACATTACGATGAAGATCCTTGCTACAAATTAGGAAAAAATGTTAAAGTAGATGAAGACGGCATCACTATTAGAAGTGCTATAAGAGGTATATTAAGCAATCACAATAATACTTTGTCTGTAAGTACTGTTGCTGAAATAGATAAAGTAGACTTATCTACTGGAAATATAGAGGTTAATGGTTCTCTTATTATTAAGGATAATGTTGCACCTGGTTTTTCTATAAAAACTGAAGGTGATATATTAGTAAGAGGAAATATAGAAGATGCTGAAATAGAATGTGCAGGAAATTTGATAGTTTCAGGCGGTATAATAGGAGGAACTAACAGTAAAATACATGTTAATGGTAAATTATCTTCTCAGTTTATAAGAAATGCTACTATAATATGTAAAGGTGATTTAGTCTCTAATCAGCTAGTTAATGCTGAAATAGCCTGTAATGACAGAGTTATAATACTTGAAGGTAAGGGTGTTATTATCGGAGGAAATGTTAAGGCTTTGAATGGAGTTTGGGCAAAAAGTATAGGTTCTATGAGTGAGTCTAAAACTACTATTACAGTGGGAAGAGATGCTGAGGCTGATGCGGAGTTCAAAAACATAGTTTCTACAGTTAAGACAAACAAAGAAGAGATAAGCAAGATAAAATCACTTTTGGGTACAGAATATTTTAAAAATCCTAAAGCTTTTATAGAGAGAATACCTGTAAATAAAAGAGAGGGTATAAAAGATATCTTAAAAAGAATTACAAACCTTGTTAGAGAAACGGCACAGCTTGAGGTTAGAAGAGATGAAATGAGTGCAGAATTTGAAAAACTATCTCATAGCAGTATTACATCTATGGAAGGATTTTTCCCCGGTGTTACTATTTATATATCAAGTATTAGAAAATATATATCTAAAAAGATTTCAGGTACAGAATATTTTTATTCTAAAGAACTTAGAGATATATCAGAAAAAGCACCTAAACTTCTTCCTTTAGAAGAATATGATTTTCCTAGGGAAATAAAAGAAGATTGATAGTTAAGTTTTATTAAATAATAATTAAAAAATAGGCATAATATATAATTACTTAAAATTTTGATTAATTATATATTATGCCTTTTTATTTTTTTATTATATATTTTTATAATTTTATAATAAATTATTTTAGATTTCGCATACTGGAGCTTGTCTTACTCTTATTTTTACAGCACTTCCTTCTCCAAATACTGCGTTCATATATTTTTTATATTCTTCTGCTCTTTCTAAAGGTATTAAAGCCTGTATAGTACCAGCAAATCCGCCTCCATGTACACGGCATGCTCCTTCGCCTTTTAGGAAATCTTTTGTAAGACATATAGCCAAGGCTACTCCCATGTTTTTGGAACTTGTAACAGAATAGCAATTCTGTAAATACATAAAGCTTGAAAGTCCTGATTCATTCATAAGTTTTATATAGGTATTAATATTATCATTTTTTAGGGCATTTATCTGATTTATCACTCTTTCATTTTCTTCTATGAAGTGATAAGCTCTCATTACTGCTCTGTCACCGATTTTTTCTCTTAATTTTGAAGCATTATCTATTAATTCTTTTTTACTTATTTCCCTGCATACTTTTTTACCGAAATAATTAGCAATAGCATTCATTTCCTCTCTTATGGCAGCATATTCATTAGTAAGAGAACTATGATCTCCTTTAGCATCTACTATCATAAGAGCATATCCCTTACTTTCAAAATCATATTCTACTTTTTCTATAATAGGGTTGTTATTGTCTTTAAAATCTATAGACATAATTCCGCCTACAGAACAGCCCATTTGATCCATAAGTCCGCATGGTTTTCCAAAATATATATTTTCAGCATACTGTCCTATTTTAGCTATATCTACTTTGCTTATCTTATCATCATTATATAAAGCATTTTGTATTTCACCAATTAAAGATTCAAAACTAGCAGAACTGCTTAATCCGCTTCCTATAAGTACTTTATTGTTTAATGATATTGTACAGCCTCCAATATTATATCCTTCTTTTTTTATTCCAGCACAAACACCTCTGCTTAAAGCATTTGATTTTCCGTATTCATCTTTATTTATTTCTAAATTATTAATATCTATAATATCAGGATTATTTGAATAGTCAGTATAAACCACTATTTTATTGTCATCTCTTTTTGAAACTACAGCGAGTTTATCCAAATTTATAGATGCTGTCAGTACGCATCCATTATTATGATCAGTATGATTGCCTGATAACTCTGTTCTTCCAGATGCACTAAATAAATGTATTTCTTCACTTTTATCTATATTTTCAAAATGTTTTATTGTTTCTTCTAGTCTATTATAGGCTTCAGATATGCTGTTTTCATCTCCTCCGTATATCAATGAAAATTTTTCATGCATTTTTTTTTCTTTTAATAGTTCTTTTAATTGGGATATATTATACATACTTAATCCTTATATTTATTATGTTATTATGATAAACAATTATGATGATTTTGTCAAAGAAAAAATCATAAAACTATCATATAAATTTAATTTACAAATATATAAAATATTTACCTAATATTTACTATTTATGTAAAAAATATATATTTTTTATAAATTTTAGTAAAAAATATTTACGTAAATATAGACTTTTTTCAATTTTTATAATATACTATTACTATAATGATTGAGTTTATGGAGTTATTTATGAAATTTATGCAAACTTTAAAATTTAGAATGCCTTTTACTATTATATCGTCTGTAGCTGTAATGCTTATTATACTTATGATAGTAATAATATCAGCTTCTTCTGTATTTATAGAGAAGACAGCTTTAAGAGGGTTTATGGAAACAGCAGACGGATATAGGGATTTAGTTTCTGTATGGTTAAATGATCAAAGGGATTTAACTTCTGTTATAGCAAAAGAATCAGAGTTTTTGGACTATTTTAAAAATCCTAATGATCTTAATTTAACTATAGCAGAAAGTGAGTTAATAGAGTTATTGGGAGAGTTGGGGGATCATTTTGCTTCTTTTTCTTTATTTGATTTAAACGGAAAAGTTGTAACTTCCACATCAGAAAATACTATAGGAAGCGACATAGCAAATAGAGGTTTATGGAATCGTTTAATAGAAAGCGGATATAAATATTCTATAGCAGATGAAATAGAAATGTCTCCTACAAATGATGAGTATGTTATTACTGTATTATCAGGGGTAGTTGATTACACAGGAAAACCTGCAGGAGTTTTGGCAGCAGAATTAAAATGGGATAATTTTGCAAAAAAATATTTTTCTGAAATAACTATAGGAAAAACCGGCAATATTTATGTAGTAGATGAGGACGGAAAAAGGGTGGCACATAAAGATGTTCAAAAGATTAACACCGTATCAGAAGGTTCAAGGAATGCTTTAGCTGCTGCTTCTACTGAAAGAAAAGGCACTTTGCATTATGAAGATGACGGCAAAAAAGTAATGGCTTTTTCAAGGCTTGATAATATAGATTGGATAATGTGTGTTACTATGCTTGACAGCGAATTTTATTCTGACAGAAATACTCTTATAAAAATAACTGTTGTTTTAAGTGTATTACTTCTTATTTTTACTTCATTTATAGTAGTAAGATATGTTCATGTTCATATATCAAAAGTTTTAGCAAGATTAGCAAGTGATTTAAATAGACTTGGAAACGGAGATCTTACAGTATCAGCACCAACTAAATTTTTGAGCAGTAAATATAAAAATCATGAATTTGGAATAATAGCAAACGGATTTGATAATACAATAAAAAAATTAAAAAATATAATTGAAAATATAATAGATTCTTCAAACAATATAGAATTAACTTCAAAAGAATTAGAAAGCGGAAATAATGATTTGGCTTTGAGAACTCAATCTCAATCATCATCGTTAGAGCAGACAGCTAGTTCTATGGAGCAAATGGCTTCTACAATAAAAAATTCTGCAGAAAAATCTGTTATAGGAAATAATATGATGAATGATTCAAAAAGATCAGTAGAGGAAGCAGGATTTATAATAGACAGCACAACAAAAAGTATGGAAGATGTTTATGAAGCAAGCAGAAAGATAACTCATATAACAAAGTTAATAGAAGATATTGCTTTTCAAACTAATATATTAGCACTTAATGCATCAGTTGAAGCAGCTCGTGCCGGAGAGCAGGGCAGAGGTTTCTCTGTTGTAGCTTCTGAAGTTAGAACTTTGGCACAGAATACTCAAACATCTGTTAAAGATATTACTTCTTTAATAGCCGATTCAGATGAGAAAATAAGAGTGGCAACAGAAGCAGCAAGAAAATCTCAGGAGATATTTATTGATATTAAAGATAAAATAGAAAATACAGCTAATATAATGCAGGATATTTCTACAACAGCAGTTGAACAGCAAAGCGGTGTTGATCAGGTTAATCAGGCAGTATTGAGAATGGATGCAAGCACGCAGGAAAATGCTAGCTTGGTTGAAGAGTCAAAAGAAGCCAGCATAACTTTAAGCAGTGAAGCTCAGAAATTGATAGATGTTGTAAGTTATTTCAAATTATAATAATTTGTTGAAGTTAATAAAGTATTATCAAATAATTGATAATACTTTATTTTTTTAAAATGCACAGGAGCCAGACATATTGCATTTAAGTATTCCTTAATTTCTTAAAGTATAACATAGGTGTATCATAATTTAAAGCTGAATGTATTCTTTTGTGAT
>NZ_CASEGO010000083.1 GCF_949287625.1 uncultured Brachyspira sp.
TATTAACTAGTTTCATTTCTTCTAATATTTCATTATGCGGCATATCTTTGCATTCTATCATCCCATTATTTATAGATTTTACAACGGATTTTAATTGATATTCATATCCTCTAATACCATCATTTTTAGAATAACTATCTAATAATTTCCTTTCTTGTGAATAAACATATATATTTTGAGGATTATTAACATTTTCAATAATAATATAGCCTTTAGTACATGCTATAACTGCTTTACTGTCTGTCATTGAATTAATAGAATATAGTAAATTGGCGATAGTTCCATTATAATATTTTAATATTACAGAACTTTGCAAATCTATACCGTTATCATCTATAATAGATACAACATTAACATCTTTAAAATTATTTCCTAGAACTGATAAAGCTAAATTAATAGGATATATTCCAATTTCATATAAAGCACCTCCAGATAATTCTTTATTGAATAATCTATCCTTATTCGTAAGGATATATCCTAAATTTGCTTCTAACATTTTAGGTACACCAATAATGCCGCTATTTAGAAATTCTTCTATTTTATATCTTGATGGCATATATCTAGTCCATATAGCATCAGCTAATAAAAGTTTTTTATTTTTAGAAATATCAATTAATTCTTTCGCCTCTTGATAATTTGAAGTAAAAGTTTTTTCACATAATACATGTTTACCATATTCTAATGACATCTTTACATGTTTATAATGATAGGATACAGGTGTCGCTATATAAACTAGTTCTACATTATCATCTTCTAACATTTCCTTATATGAACCATAATTCTTTTTAAAATTATGATCTTTTGCAAACTTTTCTGCTTTATTTATATCCCTAGAAGCAACAGCATACTTTTCTAAACCTTCTATATTATCAATAGCTTTAGACATGGAATTAGATACATGCCCAGCACCTATAAAACCTATTCTTATATTATTCATTTTAATCCTCAAATTACTTCGGTTTATTAAATAAACTATTCAATATTTGTTTTAATAATTTAAAATTAGAACTAAATCCCTTTATTTTCGATGGAACTTCCCCAATAGGGTACTTTCTAATTGTTGGAACTTGAGTTATTTTATATCCAAGCTTTTTAGCATGCACTAGTGGAAAATAACCGTATTCATATTTAGAATATTCCTCTCTAAACCAATCTATCCTATCATCCATCATATATTTTCTTGAAAATGCTTTATATCCATTTGTAGGATCAGTATAGTGATATCCAGAACATAAACTTACTAAAGGTGATGCTATAAATTTAATTGCTAAATATCTTGATAATGGAGTATTTATTCCTTTACCTCCCATTGAAAATCTAGTAGCTTGTATTACATCATATCCTTCATCAAATTTCTTTATAAATTCATTAAGTGTATCTTCTATATTATCTTTATTATTTCCATCAAAAGTTATGATGCCATCATATCCTTCTTTTAATGCTTCATAATATCCTTGTTTTAGTTGAGTACCGTGTCCTTTTATATTACTTATATTAATTATTAAACCTTTACATCCGTAATTTTTCATTATTTCAGCATTAGAAGAATAATCACTGCTTCCACCATCGCATATAAAAATATCTGATATGTTAAATATATTTTTACTTTTCATTTTATCTAATTGGTCTAAGAATTTTTGTCCTTCATTCAAAACCGGTATTACAGAAGCATATTTATTTCTTTTCTCAAAAAAAGATATATATGTATATTCTGGTATTCTTTTTTTTATTTCTTCAAAATTCATATTATTTTATCTCCTTTCATAATTTTGAAACAGATTTTACTCTGAAATTCGGTTTATTATACAGTTCTTTTTGTATTACACTTAAATATCTTATAATAATACTAAATATGGCAAATATCATAGTAAAACTAAATGATAAAAACAAAAATGTTGTAGTCCAACCTTCAACAGGCTTATTATTAGATAAATATATAATTAAAGCATATATTCCTGTTACTATAGCAATTATAGCACTTAATAAAGATAATGATGCAGCAAAGTTTGAAGAAGCTTCTGAAAATAATAATAAATACACGCTTCTTGTTTGCTTTGACATATAATATTTTTTATCTCTTATATTGCATTCAAATTCATTGTAATTATATCCAATATCACGAATAACATATGATATAGGTGTTGTCTTGCTATTATCTTCTGTAATTGCATTTATAACTCTTCTAGTAACTAAAAATATTATATCATATACATTTTTTAATTTATGCTTTGAAAATATAGATATTAAACTAATGGTTAATTTGTCTTTTAATCTATAATATTTAGAAGTTAAAAAAGATGAGTCTATACCTTTTTTATTTGATTCATAAAGATTATCTAAATAATCTTCTAATTTATTAATTGATAAATCTTTAATTACAAAAACTATATCTCCTTTTGAAAATTCTAATCCTGCTCTTATAGAATTATTTTCATCTATATTATTACCTAAATTTAAACATAATACATTATTAGAATTTGGAGATAAATATTCTTTAATATCTTTTATATTAGAATCATTTATCAAAATAATTATTTCACTATATTCAAATTTATTTAGTATATAATTTTCTAATCTTTGATAATTTTCTTTATTATCTATTTTAGTTATTATAAAACTTGCATAGTTTTTATCTTTCATAATAGCACCTCATTTAATTCATATATAGTATTTAATTTTCCTCCAAGAATACTAATTAATTTTGGATTTTTATTATTTTCTGTAATAATAACTGGTCTTGAATCAGATGTTGAAGAAGACTGCATTAGAGCTTTTATAGCAAAAATACTTTCTTTAAATTCTGGTAAAAATTCTGATTTCAAATATTTTTTAGCAAGTTGGAACATATGTACCCAAGCTGTTTCCGGTCTTACTTTACAAGTATTGCAATTATCTAAGAACATTCCACTGCATATTTCTGATTGTTTTTGACATGTAAAAGTTGGTAATTCTTGGAAGCAATTCTGATGCGGTGTATATCTTACTGCTGATAGCGAATACATACCATGACTATCAAAAGGCATTATAGAGAAAAATGGACCATCCATTAATGTTATCCCAAAACCTTTTAAGCTTTCAGAAGCATTGCATAAAACCATTTCTGCCAATTCAAACTTCATAGATAATGTATTTAAATTAAATATTTTTAATATACTGTTTAAAGAAGCATAAGAAGTATTAATAACAAAATTAGTTTTTATTGTTTTTGCTGAATTTAGTGTTAATACCCATATATCGTTATCGATAACTACATCTTTTATATAATCATTATAAATGATAGTAATATTTGATTTTTCTTTTAATTTTTCTAAATAATAATCTTTTATTTTTAGAGTATCTATTGTATATTCTTTTGTTTTATAGCATGCATCTATTGTATTTTTATTGAAAAATATATTTTCATTTATTCTTTCATAAGGTATATTAGCATTATCACAGAAATATTCAAAATTATCAGGGGTTGCCATACCAAATTTTGATGACACAGCATAAATCTTAGTATAATCTGAAACTATTGAAAATGGAAAATCTTTGATGAATCTGTCAAAATAATGAGAACATTTTATCGCTGTATGCAATGATCTTGGATAATGATAACCATTATGCAGTCTTGCCTGATTAACATACGAAGCTCTTGAAAATGCTTCTTTGTCTTTTTCTATTATTAGAATTTTAGCATTCTTATTTTTATTAGATAGAATATCAGATGAATATAGTCCGTAAATACCAGCACCTATTATTACATAATCATACATAGTAATATTTCCTAAAAATTAGTTAAACACAAAAAACCTATGCTGCAATTTTACATTGCAACATAGGTTGTAATTTTTGATATATTGTATTATTATAAATATATATGTAATCGCTACATATATTAATTCTGGTCTGGTCTGGTCTGGTCTGGTCTGGTCTGGTCTGGTCTGGTCTGGTCTGGTCTGGAAATCTTCTATTTTCTGATATAACTTTTCCTATAGCATTCGTTATTAATCCTACAGCAAAAGATAATGCTGATAATATTAATAAACATATAGTAAGTATTGCTGTAGGAAATCTAGCAACATTTAATGTTTCAAAATATTCTATAGTAATACTAATTCCTAATGACATACCTATAATAAATAATATAATACTAATTATATTAAAAAATATCATTGGCTTTTCTGTCATCATCAAATATATTATAGTAAATAATATTCTAAAACCATCTCTAAAAGTATTAAGTTTGGAAAAAGAACCTTCAGGTCTTTTAAAATATTTGGCAGGAAGTTCTCCTACAGGTAAACGCATTTGTAGAGCATATATTGTGAGTTCTGTTTCTATTTCAAAACCTTTAGAGGCTGCCGGAAAACTTTTTACAAATCTTTTGGAAAATATTCTATAACCGCTAAGCATATCATTAAATTTTTTACCAAATAATCTATTAGCAAAACCTGTTAGCATAGCATTTCCAAAAGCATGTCCTTTTCTGTGTACATCTTCATCTACTACTTCACGAGAAATATTAAGCATATCAAGTTTTTTATCTAAAAAATAATCTATATGTTTTTTTATTTCGGATATATCATACTGCATATCGGCATCTACCATAATATATACGTCAGCATCAATATCAGAAAAAGCCCTTCGTACAACTTCACCTTTACCCTGATAATTAACTTCTGTTACTATTGCTCCTGCTTCTTTTGCCAGCTTTACAGAATTATCTTTGCTGTTATTATCAAGAACATTTATTTCAGCTTCAGACAAATATTTTTTAAACTCTTCTATTACTTGTTTAATAGTAACTTCTTCATTGTAGCATGGTATTATTACTGATATTTTTTTCATAAATTGTTTCCTTATCCTAAAAACACAAAAAACCTATGCTGCAATTTGCAGCATAGGTTGTAATTTTTTATATTTTGAATTATTATAAAAGCATATACAATCGCTGTATATATTAATTCTGGTCTGGTCTGGTCTGGTCTGGTCTGGTCTGGTCTGGTCTGGTCTGGTCTGGTCTGGTCTGGTCTATTAAAAATCTCTCTCAATAATTTCAAATTGGATGAAAATCCTTTTATTTTTGACGGGATTTCATTTTTTGGATAAACTCTGCTTGTAGGCACCTGACAAGCTTTATAGCCAAGTTTTTTCACATGAACTAATGGATAATAACAATATTCATACGTATTAAATTCTTCTCTAAACCAATCCATTCTTTTATCTAAAATATAATTTCTTGAGAATCCTTTATATCCATTACACACATCATCATAATGAAAACCTGAAGTTAAACTAATTAGAGGAGAAGCAATTAACCTTATTCCTACAAACCTTCCAAAAGGAGTATTTTCATGATATCCTCCTAATGAGAATCTCGTAGCCTGAACAACATCATAACCTTCTTCAAATTTTTTTATAAATAATGGTAAACTTTCATGAATATTATCTTTATCATTACCATCAACCATAATAGCTCCATCATATCCATCTTTCATAGCTTCAAAGAAACCTTGTTTTAATTGTACACCTTGTCCTTTTTTATCACTTATATTAATTATTAAACCACGACAGCCATATTCTTTGATAAAATCAGGATTTGATGACTTATCTTTGCTACAACCATCACATATAAATACATCACAAATATTGAATATATTTCTTTCTTTCATTTTATTTATTTGTGATATAAATCTTTCTCCCTCATTAATAACAGGTATTAATAAAGCATATTTATTTATCTTTTCAAAAAATATATATTTTTTATATTTTGGTATTTTATTTTCTATTTCTAATAATTCTTCATTTGTAAATTGATAATTCATGGTTTTACCTCTAAATTTATAATAAATTTTTATTATTTCTTTTAGTATACCATTTTTTTATTCTAACAAAAATATTGCAATCTATCCTATATAAGATTAAAGAATATAATAAAAATAAGAATGGAAGCCACATAATAAAATAATTAATATGTGTATGTACATAAAAATGCTGTTTAAATATAAACATCGAAGATACAACTCCAAAAAAAGATATGCATACACATATAAATAAAGCTAAATACTTATTAATACTGATTTTAAAACCAAATACATCTTTACCAGTACTAGATAAAAATAATCTTATAAAAATAATAATTATAAATAGTAATATAGAATATATATACGGATATAAATATGAGGTATTAAAAAAATATATTTTTAATATATTAAAAATACTTGCATCAAATGTTTGTCCAGAATCCGAAACTGTATTAACAGTTCTTCTGAATAAAGCATCAACTATGAGATCAATACTTCCTAAAGCAAAAATATGAATAATTAAAATTATTATTAATCCTAACATACATATTCCAGAAATTATTAAAAAATATTTAATAAATTTTTTAATACTGTAATATCTTGATATGGAAAAATAAAAAACAGGTAAAGTAGTTGATACAAATAATGTTGGTACGTATTCATAACCATGTGATAACCTAAACATTATACTTAAAAGCAATAATAAAGATAATAATAAATTGTTTTTATTAAAATCGTATTTATATGCAAAGTAAGAAACTATTAACATTGGTAAAATAAAAGTAAATGGCGGAAACCATATAGATCTGCTGAATGACGTTATCCATACATTAGTAATTAGAGTAAATATTGTCATAATAGAAACAGGAATTATTCCAAACTCTACTGCCAAAAATGTGAAAAATACGGCGAATATGATAGCATTTAATAGAGAAGAAAAATTTTGTAAACTTCTAAATATAATATGGGAATCAGTATTCCATTTTAATAATACATTAAATAATGGTCTTAATACATGGCTTTGCAATCCCAAACAAGATTTGTATACTTCAATATATTTAGAATTATTATTTTTCACATCATTTACAACTTCTTTTTCATTAAATTTATAAGTATTCATAGTATCACTAGAATTCCTTCTATAAGTATTCATGAAAAAATATGGTTTATCTTCTGATGAAATACTTCTTATAAACAAATCATCCAATATTATATTATCAGAATATGTATCAGGATCTTGAAATTTAGTTTCCGGAGCTAGACTAAACATATTAAAAATAAAATTAGAACATAATATAATTAATAATAATATAAAAAATTGTATATATTTATTAATATTCATTTTATACATTATGATTAATAACATTGATATTATTAATATAACTAATAGATAATTATTAAAGGGAATATCTATATAATATTCAACATCTTCTATATAAGTATTATTATCAATAATTTTACTAGTAGTAATTAGTATTTCATTGCCGTTTTTTAAATAAAGGTTGTCAGATATCTGTTCTAATTTAATAGATTTCACATTGAATACACCTTTAGGATAAGAGAAATATAGATGAGGATATTCGTTAGTAAAAGATTCTTTTATTTTTATATCTCCAGAATATACTTTGTACTCGGATGTTATATCCTCTGTATTTGGTATATAAATATTATAATTTTTAGTATCTAAATAATATGTTACAATACCTTTAGAATAATCAGAAAGTTTTTTAATTTCTATACTAATTCTATATATTTCACCTACAGATAGAGGGACTATATAATTATAACTATTCCAACTTGTAGAATTAGATACAGTAAATGTACCGTCATCATTATTCCAAGCACTTGCTGTAAGACCTTCCTGAGGTGTAGTATTATACCAATCAGGCATTCTATGTATTTCTATACTGTAGCCATAATTTTTTATATAGTCAGGCTTATTTTCTAGTTTTAAAGGTTTATCAGAATATTTATAAATAAAATTAGGCGAAAATAGTCCTTTAGATATTAGTTTAGCCTTATAGACATAGCCTGCTGGACTTGCTGCTATAATTTCAAAATCTGATAAATATCCTTTACGGTAAATATTACCTAATAATGATAAAACTAATACTATAAATACTAAAGAGATTAAAGATATAAAATATACTTTCAATACTTTCTTTTTATTATTAACAATAAATGATTTCAAATATGATAATAAATTAAATGAAACAAAAATAAATATTATATATATTAATAATAGTACAGCAAAGAAATAAATTATTTTCTTTAATAAACTATCTTTAAGACTAAGAGTATATTTTATATTTTTTATATCATTAATATTAACATTATCAACTGTTGATGTAAATATTATTTCTTTTCCATTTTTTAAATATAGATTATCACTTAATTGTTCTAACCTTATATATTTTATATTAATAGCACCATCTGGAAAATAAAAAGTAAAATGAGGAAATGGGTTAGGTTTAGTATATAATATATCAACTTCATTACTATATACTTTGTATTCAGGTCCTATATCATAAGTGCTCTCTATAGGAATAAGAGTATTAGTTTCATCTAAATGATATTTAATTGGATTAAAGCTGCTGCCGCTTAATCTTTTAGCTTCTATAGAAATTCTATATCTTTCACCTTTAGAAGGAATGATATCATAACCATAACCATTCCAGCTAGTAGAATTAGATACCGTAAATGTACCATCATCATTATTCCAAGCACTTGCTGTAAGTCCTTTCTGAGGGTTAGTATTATACCAATCAGGCATTCTATTAATTTCTATACTATAGCCATAATTTTTTATATAGTCAGGTTTATTTTCCAGTTTTAGAGGTTTATCTGAATATTCATAAATTAAATTATGAGAGAACAACCCCTTAGAATTAACTTTTGCCTTATATACATATCCTGCTTTACTTTCTGCTATAATTTGAAAATCTGATAAATAACCTTTATGGGGCATATTTCCTAATAAAGATAGTAATATAAAAATAACTATTAATGAAAAGAAAATTATAGAAGATATCTTAAAAATAATATTTTTATTTTCCAATATTCTATTATATAAATCATAAATTAATGATCTATATTTAATACATAAATATACATTAAATAATATTAAAACAAATAATATAATATAGAATATTGGCTTAATTCTTAAAGAATAATTTATATTATCAATTTTTTCATCATATTTCAATTGCTTTGAAGATACCAAAGTACCAAAAGGACTTCCTGGTTTATCAATTTTTATATCTTTAATAAAATTATTATTTTGAATTATTTCATTAGTATCAAAATAAACTTTATATATATCACTGTTTCTAAAGATCTTACTATAATATTTTAATCTAAAATGATAATTATATTCTATATCATTTGATGATTGGAGCTTAAATTCAGATAAATAACCTTTTCTATTAACTAAACCTAAAACTGCTAAAAGTAATATTGATATTATAAGTATGGAACTTATAATTAATATTATTTTATTTAACTTATTTTTCATAAACTACTCCTAAAATACAATGGCTGTATTTATATTGATTGAAGCATTTTTTGCAACGGGTATATAATGATTTAAGAAAGTAAAACTTGAGAATATATAGAGCTGTTTGCTGTTTGCTGTTTGCTGTTTGCTGTTTGCTGTTTGCTGTTTGCTGTTTGCTGTTTGCTGTTTGCTGTTTGCTGTTTGCTGTTTGCTGTTTGTGTTTCATAACATAATCCATAATATTTTTACTATTATATAATAATATAAAAAATAATCAATACTAATTATATAAAATTTCAGGATTTGCATTTTAAGTTATAGAATAACTATGATTTTTTAATACATTTAAGAACTTTAAGCCCCCGGCAATTATTTCGCTGCTGGAGGCTTTTATATTTATTTTTAACAAACTTTATTATTTCTTTTTGCCTTGATTAGCTACAGCTTCCATAGCTTTTTTAACTGCTTCAGGATCTCCTAAATACCGTTTGTTCACAGCTTTGAAATTATCATCAAGCTCATAAACTAAAGGCATTCCAGTAGGTATATTAAGTTCTGTAATGTCAGCATCAGATATATTGTCCAAATATTTTACTAAAGCTCTTAAACTGTTACCATGTGCTGCAATTATGATTTTTTTTCCTGCTTTAATATCTGGAAGTATAACATTTTCCCAAAAAGGTACTACTCTTGCTACAGTGTCTTTCAAACATTCTGTTAGAGGCAGTTCTTTTTCTGATAAGTTTTTATAACGAGGATCATGACCTGGATATCTTTCATCATCTTTTGTTAAAGCTGGAGGAGGAGTATCATAGCTTCTTCTCCAAATTTTTACCTGATCTTCTCCGTATTTTTCAGCAGTTTGTGATTTATTTAATCCTTGTAATGCTCCATAATGTCTTTCATTTAACTGCCAGCATTTTTCTACAGGTATCCATAAAAGCCCCATTTCTTCCAAAACTAAGTTTAAAGTTTTGATAGCACGTGTTAAAGTAGAAGTATATGCTTTATCAAAAGTAAATCCTGCTTTTTTAAGTTCTGCACCGCCTGCTTTAGCCTCTTCTATACCTTTTTCAGACAAAGTAACATCTGCCCAGCCTGTAAATAAGTTTTCTTTATTCCATACACTCTCACCATGACGTATTAAAACAACTTTTGTCATTTTTATAACTCCTTATAAATAAGATTAAGTTCTATTATATATTAAAATAATAAAAAAGTTAAACAAAAAATCTATTGTTTTTCTTATTATATTTTATAAGAATTTTTTGTATGAATAATATTTTTATACATAAGTTATTATTACATTGAATTCACAGCTAAAATACTAAATTAATGCTTGAAAAAACAGAAAATATTTATATCTTTAATATAATAATAAAACGGGAGTATATTATATATGAAGAAATTTGTATTAATTTTGTTTTTATTTTCATCTGTTATGACTTCGGGACTTATGGCTAAAGACGGATTTGGTGTTGATTTAAGTGTGCCTTTGGGAGCAGGCATAGGTTTTTATCTTGAAGATGGTAAACAAAGCGAAACTGTAAAACCAGACGGCGGTTTTGAGTTTGGTGTTTATTTAAAGCCTAATTATTATTTTGATTTAAATATATTATCTTTAGGGATATCTTTAGATTTTGGATATCAAAGAGATGTATTTGCATATAAATCAGATTTATCTAAAGGTAATGTTACGTCTGACAGTTTATCTATAGGTTTGATGCCTAAAATAGATATACTATTTATGTCTATAGGAGTTGGGGCTGGAGTAAAATTTCCTTTAGGAGGAAGCAGCTATTCCAAAGAAAACAGCGGCGGAGAGACAATAGAAAAATATACTCTTAAACAATTACAGAATCAATTTTATAATTTATATATACCATATCTTAAAGCAAGTTTAGATTTTCTGCTTCTTTATAATGTAACTTTAGGTGTTTATCTTTCTTATGATTTTCCTTTGCTTGAATATAAAGACAGTATTCCAAAGACAAAAATGGGAGGTCTTGATATAGGAGGACAAATAGGTATAAGGTTCTAAAGATAAATTCATTTTAGGAAAACATAAAAAATAATAATTAAGGAAAAATAATGTACAATCGTTCGTATTATGCCGTATTTATCAGTCTTTTATACAGCAGTATAATATTTGCTCAAAATTCTTCTTTTGTAAGTAAACTTGATAAAAGTCAGTTAGATTTAAATTATTATGGAAGATTAAAAGATAAAAATATTACATTAAATGTATGTAATTGGGGAGAGTATATAGCTGACGGCTCTAAAGGTTCTATGGATATTATAGAAGAATTTGAAAATCTTACTGGAATAAAAGTAAATTATATAATACATAATTCTAATGAAGAAGTATATGCCAAGTTAAAATTACATACAGAAAATTACGATGTAATAACTCCTACCGACTATATTATAGTGAGAATGATAAAAAATGATATGATACAGAAACTAAATTTCGATTTGCTTCCCGCTGTAAAAAACAATATAGATCCATTCTTTTTTTCACTAGCATATGATCCAAAAGGAGAATACAGTGTTCCTTATACTTGGGGAATGAGCGGTATTATATACAATAAAAAAAATATAGATATAAAAGAGGAAGATATTGATTGGTCTATACTTTTTAATGAAGATTATAAAGATATGATACTGATGGCAATAGCTCCAAGAGACGCTTTTGCGGCTGCTAATGGTTATTTAGGCTTTGATTTGCATACCACAAATGAAAAAGAGATATTAAAATCATTTGACGCTTTAAAAAAGCAAAGATCTATAGTTCAGGATTATGTTATGGACGAAATACTATATAAAATAAGATATGAGAAGGCATATATAGGAGTTACATACGGCGGCGATGCTTTAACGGTTATAAAGCAAAATACAAATATAAATTTTGTTATACCAAAATCAGGGGGAAATCCTTTTGTTGAATGTTTGGCAATTCCTAAAAATGCTGAAAATATAGAAGCGGCACATATGTATATAAATTTTTTATGTGAGAAGCAAGTAGCATATGAGAATACAAAATACATAGGATATGCCACTCCAAATACAGCAGCTTTAGAATTACTGCCTGATGAAATAAAAAATGATAAAAGAATATATCCTGATAAAGAGAATATTGTATATATGTCAAAACGAATATCCGAACTTGATGACGGAGCTGGTATTTTAATGGAAAATCTTTGGAATAATTTTCTTAATAATAAAAGTGTTAAATTGCCTTTTAATAAAATACTTGTATTTGCTGTTATTATTACAATTATAATATTAATTATTTTGGAAGTAAAGAAAAGAAAAAAAGATTAAATTATAGCATATGCTCTTACTGGGGAGCCTTCAGCATTTTTTATTTTTAATGGGGCTGCACTAAAGAAAAATTCTTTATTCGATACTTTATCTAAATTGGCAAGTCCTTCTATAATGCATATGTCATGTGAAAATAAAATATTATGTATTAAATTATTATTAATATTATCAGCAGAAGGACTGTCTATTCCTATTGTTTTGATTTTTAAGTTAAGTAATTGATTTGCAAAACTTTCACTTAAGTAAGGAAAATTTTTATAATAATAATCTGTATTAATATTCTTATGCCAAGAAGTATTAATAAGCAGTATATTATATCCCTTTATAGTTTCAAAATCAAAATTGTTAGGAAAGTTTATTTTATTTTCTTTATCTGCTTTAATATCAATACAGTAAGCACTGCCGATAAAATAGCTTAAATCTATATTTTCAGCAGAAGGCTTATTATTTATGCCATGAAGAGGCGTATCAATATGAGTGCCGCTATGAACACACATATTGATATTTGTTATATTAAAATACTCATAATTAAAACTTTCAACTTTTACATCAATATCATCAGGATAATGAGGCATATTGTTATAAATTGAAGAAGAAAGATCTATTATCATTTATCATGTCTTTTTTTATTATTATTATTTGATTGTTTAGCTCCTGCAAGAGAAGCAAATATTACCCTTCCAGCCTCTTTAGGAAGTACATTATCTATTTCTATTTCAACATTTTTTCCTATCAAATGTTTAGCATTATCAACAACTATCATAGTACCGTCTTCTAAATATCCAAGTGCCTGCTTATCTTTTCCCTCTCTTATCAAATCGATTTTAATAGTTTCCCCGGGAAGCACTACAACATGAAGCGAATTAGCCAAATCATTTATATTTAATATTTCAACTTCATGAATAGAAGCTACCTTCATCAAATTAAAATCATTAGTAATAACTTTAGCATCCATTTTTTTGGCAAGCTCTATAAGTTTTAAATCTACTTCTTTTATATTAGGGAAATCTATATCAGTAATAGAAAGAAGTATATTTTTAGAGGACTTCATTTTATTTAATATCTCTAATGCCCTTCTTCCTCTTATTCTTTTTTGCGGATCTCTGGCATCGCTTAAGAACTGTACTTCTTTTATCACAAATTCAGGAAGTACAAGAAGTCCGTCAAAGAATTTCTTTTCGGCAATATCATATATTCTTCCATCTACTATAACAGAAGTATCAAGTATTTTAGCTGTTTTATTTTTATCAGGTTTTGTAAGATTAAGCATATTTGATATATTAGGTATGAATGCCGCTATAATTCCAAAAGTAAGATATCCTTCTATAAAAAGAATGATTAATTTTTCATTTATAGATAATTTAATTCCTATCATATTAACAGTACTTATAGTTAATAGCACTATAACTATAGTTAGAAAAAATGAGATAAAAAAAGCGAGAGTAATTTTAGAAGATTTCTTTCTTATAAGTAAAAACTCGAATAAAAATATTAAAACAGCACTCAGTAAAAATATAGACACCGTTTTATAATTAAAAGTTTTTGTAAAATAATAATCCATTAATGCTATTAAAAAAGATATAACAAAATATACTATTCTCCACATAATAGTTCCCCCTACAAACTACAATATAATTAGATATATTTATTTTTTTATTTGAATAAATGCTTTTTTAGAAATATTGAAGAATATTATTCTTTAGTATCTTTTTTCTTTTTTTTAGTATTGTCTTTATTTTCTTTTACCAATTTTTCTTTTTCTAAAGGTTTAGTTTTGAATTTTTTGGCAGATTTTTCTAAGGCATTAGATACTATATCTTCAATTTCATCTTTGTCTTTTTTTAAAGCTATACTGATTTCATTAACTATAAACATATAAGCCTTTTCGTATAAACGTTTTTCACTTGCCGATAGTTCTTTTAATTTGTTTCTAGTAAATAAACTTCTAGCTACTTCTATTGTATCTTTAATATCGCCGCTTCTTAATTTTTCTTCATTTTCCTGATATCTTATTTTCCAGTTATTTTCTATATCATGCGGTTTTGTCTGAAGTATATTAATGAGTTCATCGGCCTCTGCTTTTGAAATTATTTTACGTATACGATATTCTTTAACTCTGTTTATAGGGACTTTTAATGTAATATTTTCACTTTCACATTCTAATACATAACATTCTACAAGATTAGAATTCACTTTACTATCAGATATACCTATAACTTTACATATACCGTACATAGGATATACAACATAAGTATTTAATTTATACATTATAAGCCTTTTTTTCTTATAAATAAGTTAATTATTTATTCTCAAAATTTAATAATATACCTCTCACTATTATATATCAATATTTAAAAAAATCAAGCTATGAAAAAAGTGATGCTTTGTTTAAGAGATATAGTATTGCACGCTTTTTTATTAAAAAACAGGTATTATATATTTTTTATTATGATAGTATTAGAAAAGTATGATAATAATTAAACTAAAAAAGAAAAATTTTTATTCATATTTACTTATAATTTTTATTATGATAGTCTTTGAATAATCTTTAATGCTTTACTTATTAATTAAAATAAACGAGGGTGTAACATGTACCATTCAAGATTTTCAAAAACGCATTATAATGCAGGATTAAAATACGGAAAAATACTTGCAAAAAATAATATAAATCCTTTGGATAAAATAAAAATATCAGAAGAGAGAAAACATTTCGCTTCTAAATGCATGCCTATATATGAAGATTTTTTCCCAGAGATAATAGAAGAGATAAAAGCAATGGCTGAAGGACTTTCTATTGATTATAAAGATATATGTTCATTTTTATTTAGCATATATGCTTTCACATTTGAAAATAAATGTTCTGCTTTTGCTTTTAAAACGGATAAAGATATAATACTTGCAAAAAACAGCGACTTTTTAATAGATATAGAAAAATATTCAGACAGTGTATATTATAATCTTGATAATTCCTACTCTTTTATTGGAAACACTACAGCATTTATAGAAATGGAAGACGGTATTAATCAAAAATGTTTAAGTATTGCTTTAACTTTTGTATATCCTGTAAAAATTGATTATGGATTTAATGCTGGAATGCTAGTACGATATATTTTAGAGAAATGCCGCACTTTAAAAGAGGCTTTATACTTTTTAAAAGAGGTGCCTATATCGTCAGCACAAAATATTATAATAGCAGACTATGAAGGTAATATTGCTTTAATAGAATCAAACTGTGAAAAAATAGAAATAATAGAAAATGATTATGTATTTACTTCAAATCATTTTACAAGCGAAAGCATGAAAAAATATAATACAAATATGCATGATGATGTTTACTCTCATGAAAGATACAATACTTTAGAAAAAGCATTTAAATATTATAAATATGACTTTGACTTTGCCAAAAATCTCTTATCAGGTAAATACGGATTTTTGTGCCAATATGACAGAAAAAATATGGGAATGGATACCATCTGGTCAGGCATATATTCTATTAAAAATAAAACAGCATACAGAGCAGAAGGAAATCCGTCAAGAAAAAAATTTAATGAAGATAAAAGACTTGTATTTGATTAATAGTTTTAATATCTATTTTTCAATTTTTTCTAAATAATCTTTAGCTTCATTATTGCCTAAATTATCATATAATATTCTTAAAAATGAAACAGCCTCTTCATAATAAGGAATAAATACTGAACTATTATTATACTGCTTTTCTAATTTTTTTATTGTTTCTATAAGTAATTTTATATAATGAAGTGTTAAATCAAAATGCTTTAATGTAAAACAAATATTTATTAATCTTAATATATTATCTGGTATAGCTTCCAAATCAAAACTTTTATTATAATATAATAAAGTATTATCAAAATCTTTTTTGTGTAAAGAGCATTCTGCTATTTGAGCAAAGCATTTTATATTATCATATTTATCTTTGCTTATATTCAATATAGATAAATAAATATCTTTAGCCTCAGAATAATTTTTATTTTGAAAAAGTTTATCAGCCTGATGAAACATATCTTTTATATTATCCATATTATCTTTATCCATTTTTAACCCCAAAACAATTTTTATATAAATAATTTAATATATAAAATTATATCATCTATAAAATAAATATCTAGTTAATATTTTCATAAAGTTATTATCAAAGTACCTGCAAGTATAAAAACAGCCCCTATTATAACTTTTAATGTTAAAGCCTCTTTCAAAAATATTGAAGCTAATATAATTGTAAATACTATAGAGAGTTTATCTATTACAGCTGCTTTATTTACATTTCCAATCTGCAAAGCTTTAAAATAAAATATCCAAGAAAGACCAGTTGCTATGCCTGAAAGTATTATAAATATTAATGTTTTGCTGTTTATATTTTTTATAGTTTCAATTACAGAACCGTTTTTATTTGTATAAAAAACTATAATCCAAGACATTATTAATATTATAATAGTTCTTATTGCCGTTGCCAAATTAGAGTTAATATTAGAAAGCCCTATTTTTATTAATATGGCAGTAAGTGCGGCAAATATTGAAGAGAGCAATGCAAATAAAATATACATAAATAAAAAATCCTTAATTATTCTATATTAAAAAATATTATAAAAATAGAAATATACTATAATTTTTTATGATTTTTCTTGATTTTTTGCCTAAAATATTATAGCCTATTAGTATGAAAGAAAACTTTGGGGGCTATTTCTATGAGCAAAAAACTTCCTTTAATTATTCTAACTACTACTATAATTACAGCCTCAGCTGCAGTAATGATATTCAAAAGAAAAAATAATAAAGGATTGTTTCATATAAAAAGCTATGACGGAAAATTTGATATAGCTTTTTCTAATGAATGGAGATTAAGCAAAGTAAAAAATGAGCTTAATGAAAACTCCAATTTAGAAGCAATAAATACTAAAAATGGAATATGCTTTATAATGTTTTCTAAAAGTAAAGAAGAATTAAATAATATTACTTTAGAAGAGTATAATGAAAATATTTTAAATAGCATAAAAGGCGAAAATATAATATCAAGCAAAAGTGTAAAAGCAAATGATAAAGACTTATATATTACAGAATTTGATTCATATTATGAAAATGTTTTGGTGCATTATCTGCTTTATACTTTGGATACAGAAAATTATTATCATCAGGTGATGGTTGCTTTAATTAATAATAATATAAAAAATAATCACAGCAAAAAAATTAAAGATATTAATAATATATTATCTACAATAAGAGAGATATGAAACAGTTTATAATAGTATTTTTTTTGATAATCAATACAGTTCTTTTAGCAGAACAAAAGATATTCGTATCTACAAAGTTAAAAGGAAGCGATTTAAGAAAAGAAATACTTAAATGGGTAAAACAAGAGGCACAAAATAATAAATTCAGCAGCTATGATAACGGGCTTGTATATTTGTTTTTCGTATCAAACAATATAATAGATAATAGCTCCTTATGTTTTGATATAAGTTTTCATTTGGAATACGACAAGTTTATAGTAAACTTTTCAAATACTAAATTATTAGACAATACCACAGGAGATACCAAAGATTTAAAATTCAGCATTTGGTCTACTCTCACAAACAGCGGCTGGTTCAAAGAATATAATGATACTATAAGCATGATAATAGATGAACTGGAAAATATCGTAAATAATTAAATATCAATTCCTAAAAACTGCTTAACTAAAAGTCCAACCAAAAAACTAATTCCAGCAACAGTTAAACTAATTCCAGCCATCTCTAAAAATCTTTTCTTAAAAGGCAGACTCTTAGCAACTGATATATAGTATGTGAAGAAAAATATTATAAATACTACTACACAAAGCATAGTAATTAATGCATACAAATAATGATTATTGGGGTATATTAGATAAGGCAGTATAAGAAGAGTAACAGTTATCAAATACATTATTCCAGTATATGATGAAGACTTAAAAGCATTTTTATCTCCGTCAGCTTTGGCAGATAAATACTCTGATGATGCCATAGAAAGTGTAGCTGATATCCCAGTAATAATTCCAGATAAAGCTACGAGTCTGTTATTTTGCAATGCGAAACTAAGACCTGCTAATGTTCCGCTTATCTCTACTAATGCATCGCTTAATCCCAAAACCATAGAACCTACATATTTAAGTCTCTCTTCGTCTAAAATATCAATGAGACTTTTTTCATGCTCATCTTCTTCAAAGGCTATTTTTTTGGCATCAGGAACTTCTTCTACTATCTTTGAATATATATACTCAGCGTCTTTTTCTCCGCCTTCCATAATCTTAATAACAAAAGTATATCCGAATATAAAACTTAATATAAAAAATTTTAATACTTTAAACTTATTAGGCTTTAATTTTTTATTTGTGTATTTCTCTAAGATCTTTGAATGAGCATATTCTTCTTTTGCTATTCTGATAAGTACATTTTTATCATCTTCTTTCTTTACAAACTTTGCTAAATTTAAATATACGGCATGCTCTGTAACTTCATTTTGCTGCATTTCAAGTAAAAGTTTTAATGTTTCTTTTGAAATATTTTTTTCCATAGGTAATATTCCTAATGCATAATAATTATAAATATTACTATAAAAATAAATTAATTTCCAGCATAATAATTATTTATTTTTATTTAAAAAAATTACTTTTTATATAGTCTCTTACTTCTATTAAATCATTAAATTTTTTGTACGATAATTCTTTTTCATCTTTTTCTGATAATAAAAGCAAATCTGGTATATATAACCTTTTTTCTATAAAAGCATTTTTAGCAGATAATAAACCATTTTTAGAATCTTCTAATATTATTACATTATTTTTATCAAAATTAAAATAACCGCATACATTATTATACAAGTCCGGATAAGGCTTTGGGTTATCAGTTTCATCTCCGCATAATATATAATCAAATTCTTTTTTTAAATTAGTTTTATCTAAATATAAATCAACTTTTTTTCTTATGCTTGAACTTGCTATAGCTTTTTTTATTTTTTTATCGTTTAGAAAATTAATAAGTTCAGAAGCCCCTTTTTTTATATTTATACCATTTTCTCTTACTATATTAAATGCCTCTTCAATTTGATTATTTATAATGTCATAAAATGTTTTTTCATCTATTTTTGATATTTCCATCATTGTATTTTTTATAGAAGTTTCATTTGAGCCTAATATCTTGGTAAAAAAAAGTTTTTCAACATCAATATCAATATTATAATTTTTAAAAGTTTTTTTCCAAGCCGCCAAACTTATGGTTTCAGTATCGAGTAAAAGTCCGTCCATATCGAATATTACTAAATCTAATTTATTCATACTTTATTATATACCCCTAATTTTTTAATTTATTGCTTAATAATATAAACTCATAATAAATTTCAAACATTGCTCATCTTAAATATATTATAAACATCATCTCTTTTGAATTTCACAAAATAATTAAAATCTCCTCCAAGCATACATTTATCAGTAAGTTTATTTAATACTTCATCATTTTGAATGCCTATTCCAAGTTCGCTGAAATTAACAGGCATATTTATCTCTTTAAAATATTCTATAGTTTTTTCTATTCCTTTTATGCATGTATCATCATCTATATTCCAAACATTTTTTGAATATTGTATAAATCTTTTTTCAGCATATTCATCTTTATAGCAATACTTTGTCCAAGAGCCCCATATACTTGTGAGACTTGCCCCATGAGCTGTATCAAACTCTGCCCCTATCTCATCAGCAAATCTATGAGTTATAAAATCAAATTTATTTCCAAGCCCTGTAAGTCCGTTATGTGATAAACTGCCAAGCCGCATAAGTTCGCTCATAGCATCATAATTGTTTTTATCTTTCATTGCTATAGAGCCGTTTTTTATTGTAGTTCTTAATATAGCCTCTGCTATTGCATCAGTAGTTTCATTTATACTTTCACTATATCCGAAATATCTGTCAAGAGTATGCATCATCATATCAGCTATACCGCATGCTATTTGATAGTAAGGTAAAGTCATAGTAAGATAAGGATTCATTACGGCAAATAAAGGTCTGTTAAAATCTGAATGAAGTATTCTTTTCTCTCCAAGCGATTTGTTGGTAAGTACAGCTGCATCGCTCATCTCGCTTCCTGAGGCAGATATTGTAAGTATGCATCCTATAGGAATACTTTTTAATACTGTTTGTTTATTAGTAAAAAAATCCCATATATATGTTTCTTTATTGGCTGCAGCATGTGCTATCGCTTTTGCTGTGTCTATTACACTTCCTCCTCCTATAGCAAGTATAAAATCAGCATTAAAATCTATTGCCTCTTTTATACCTTCTTCAGCATGCTCTAATGAAGGATTAGCCCTTACCCCTCCGAATGATAAATATTCTATATTTTCATCTTTTAATAATTTTTCTGTTTTCTCTAATAAACCGCTTTCTTTTACACTTCCTGAGCCGTACACTATAAATACTTTCTTAGAACCCAATTTTTTTATTTCTTTACATATGTTTTTTTCAGAGTCTTTTCCAAATATTATTTTTGTAGTATTATTAAATACAAAATCCTGCATAATATAAACTCCTATTTTTGGGTATGCATTTTATAGTATATATGATGATTGAATATCATTTATTAATTTTACGGTTCTTACATACAGGGCATATATCTGGGTTATCGTTTTCCAAATCAATATAACCGCATATATTACACTGCCAATTTTTTATATCAAATGTTTTATCTTCTAAGAAACTTTGAAACTGCTTTTTATGTCCGTCTTCTATTCTCGCTACATTCATAAAAGCCATAGCCAAATCATCAAAACCTTCCTCCTGTGCAGTTTTGGCATATGATAAATACATGTCTATAGATTCATAGTTTTCATTTGTTATAGATTCTTTTAAATTATCTTCAGTAGAAGGTATGCCATGAAAGTTTTCAAACCATATCTTTGCATGTTCCTGTTCATTTCTAGCAGCCCTTTCATACATTAAAGCCACATCTTCTTTTCCCTCTTCTCTAGCCTTCTCAGCATAGAACATATATCTGCATCTAGCCATAGCCTCACCTATGAATGCATTTCTCAAATTAACCTCTGTTTTAGATCCTTTTAATTTCATACGAGCCCCCATTATCGATAATTTTTATTAATAAATATTATATACTAATTACTATAAAAAATCTATATCTATAATTTGAATTTATATTAAATATAACAAATAATGAAAATAAGGACAATAAAAAAACAAGAGCTATAAATATAATTTAAGCCCTTGTTTTAATGATATAGTATATTACTAAGATTATATTATTTTTCTATTTCTCTGATTAGGTTTACCATTTCAATAGCACCCATAGCAGAATCGAAACCTTTGTTTCCAGCTTTAGTACCAGCTCTTTCAATAGCCTGCTCAATGTTTTCAGTAGTTAAAACTCCGAACATTACAGGAACATCGGAATTAAGCGAAACATTAGCAATACCTTTAGATACTTCAGCACAAACATAATCATAATGAGTAGTAGAGCCTCTTATAACAGCACCAAGGCATATAACAGCGTCATATTTTTTGGATTTAGCCATTTTAGAAGCTATTAGAGGTATTTCAAAAGCACCTGGTACCCAAGCTACAGAAATATCATCGTCTTTAATATTATGACGGGATAAAGCGTCCAAAGCACCGCCCAAAAGTTTGGAAACAATAAATTCATTGAATCTGGCACATACTATACCAATTTTAATTGGTTTTTCACTAACGAGTTTTCCTTCAAAAGTTTTCATCTTAACTATCCTTTATTATTGTTATTATTAGGTCTTAATATTTTTATTGGGGTTTTACCCCAAACCCCAGTTCTTTTGGTGACCCAAAGAACCAAAAGGACTGCAGTTTTTATATTTGACTTTTCTTCATAAAACTTAATAATTTTCTTACACTGTCTTCTTGTAGTTTAAAAATATTTATAAGTCCTCCGCTATTATAAGCTAGCAACTAAAGCACTGACTATTATGCAAAGGTACCTTACTGCATATTTTATGAGATGGACTTCGTCAACTCGTTTGTTATTATTATGCTTAGCAGTAGTCTAGCTTTTTTAATTTATTATATGAGAAAACTTGTTCTTTAATAAACTCACAATTTTTCCACTTCTTCTATACTCAAACCTGTATTTTCACTAATTATTTTTATATCTATACCAGCTTTTTTAAAATTTCTGGCTATAGATATTGCTTTATTTTTTTCACCCTCTTCAATTCCTAGTCTTCGCTCTTCTTCAAGCATTATTTGATTGCCGTATAAATAAGCCTCTCTCTTATCGTATTCACTCATCATTAGTCTGTCTTTAATGAAATTATTATATCTTCTTTGCACTTCTTCCATTACAGGTTTTTCTTTTACTAATTCTGACATTATAACCTCCCTATTATCATTTTCTTTCATTGTAAAGAATTTAAGCCAGCAATTTAAATCAGTTTTTAATGAATTATTATGAAATTTTTTAAG
>NZ_CASEGO010000084.1 GCF_949287625.1 uncultured Brachyspira sp.
CAACAAAAGAAGTGGGGTGCGGGGCAAAGCCCTGCAAATATTTAAAATTAAAAAAAATAATTTTTTGACAAATTATAATTGTTTAGGTATATACTGAAAATTTTTAAGTTTTTCAATTTTTTTATTCAACTTTTTCCCGCTGCACACGCTCTGCGGGCTTCGCCAAAGTTGCTGCCAAAGGCACGCTTCGCGAAAGTGCAAGCCTAAAAATAATACTAAATAATACTAATTATGTTTTATATGTAGAATAAATTATTAAATTTAACCTAAAATATAGCCTTTCGCTGGACTTCGTCACGACTGTGTGCTTCGCAGGCTAGTCCGCAAATACTAAAATTTAAAAATTTATTTTTTGACAAACTATATCTGTTTAGGTATATAATAATTTATTTTTCATAGCTGTTTTAATACAGTGTCTATATATACTATGCTGTTTATCAATATTTTTAATGATAATATTATCTTATATTTATCTTTATCATGATACAGAATAGATATAATGATGCCAAGAATATAGTATGCATACGTATTATATATGTGTAAAAAGTTCATTAATAGTGATATAGCAATATATATTTTTTAATTAATTTTATTTGACAAATCTAATAATTTACTGTTTTCAGCTATTATTGCACTTCTTTTAAACAAAATTTCTTAAATTTCCAATGTATAAGTGTTGACTTTTATATAAAAATTCATTAGAATAAAATTATAGGCAAAAGATATGACATTGAAAAAAAGATTGCTTATTATGTTTATCTTATTTGCTTAAGTACGGAACGATAAAGATCCTCTAAATCCTTATTATTCCTAAGTACACATAAAGCAAGATTAACGGTTTCCTAATGCCCTCTTAATTTTGCCGAGAATAAAGATCCTCTAAATCTTATTATTCTCACTGATTTTTTATAGTCCGTTAGAATTATGCTTATATAGTTCTAACGTATTGGGAAACAATGGAGATTCTCGTCTTTGTTGTTTCCTAAAATATTTTGAAGTTACTGCCTTATTAAAGGTATTAACTATATAAAAAATTTTAGGAGAAAAAACAATGAAAAAAGTTTTATTGACAGCTATGGCAATAGCAACATTAGCTAGTGCTTCAGCATTCGGTATGTACGGCAGAGGTGATTCTTGGATAGACTTCCTTGTACATGGCAACCAATTCAGAGCTAGAATGGACCAATTAGGTTTTACATTAGGCAATGGTACTATTAAAGGTACTTTCGGGTTCAGAGCAAATTCAATTAATCTTGGCAACTTAGGAAATATACTAAGCGGAAACACTGGAGATGTTGCTTTAGATTCAACACTTTCTGCTGGTATAGGATACACTTCTGATGCTTTCGGTATAGGTGTTGGTTATAACTTTACTTATGTAAATAAAGGCATACAAGTTCATACTCCAGTATTAATGGTTAATGCTTTAAATGATAATTTAAGAATATCTGTACCTATACAGGTAGCTGTTACAGATAAAGATTCAGCTGGAAAAAAAATTAATGACTACAAATATACAGGCGTAGCTTTCAATAATATACAATTAAGATACTACACTGGTATAGATGCTTTCAATGCTATAAGATTCTATGTATACTATAGAAATAATTCATTAGAAAATACTGCTCTAAATACTAAAAGTGTTTCAGAAAGTTTAGGCTTCCAATTAAGATTATACTTCTTAAATACTCAAGTAGGAAATGTAACTATCAACCCTTATGTAAGATTAGAATATCATACAGCTCTTAAAGGCGGTCTTTTAGAAGGATATACAGCAGAAAATCTTTATAATTATAATCCTACAGATCCTACAGATACTACTATTCTAGCTATACCTTCAGATTACAAACAATCAGATATATATGAAGCAAATCCTTATAAATTCGTTATTAAACCAGTACTTGGTATAACAGCTAACAGCGACATAGTTACTTTATATGTTGAACCTTCTTTAGGTTATACAGCTACTTATAATGGACATTTAAAAGGCTCTGCTGATAATAAAGTAAATCATAAATTAGCTTGGGGAGCTTATGCAGAATTATATGTAAGACCTGTTCAAGATCTTGAATGGTACTTTGAGATGGATGTTAATAATACTGGAAGAGATGGTACTACTTCACAAGGTGATACTCCAGTATACTTTGAAACTACTACTGGTATCACTTGGTATCTTCCTTCTTTCGGCGGAGATCAATAATAATAAATTAGAGATATAACAGAGTATATATAACTAATAAGGGGAGCTTTTTAAGCTCCCTTTTTATTTGCATATTTATATATTCTAATAATAAAAACTCATTACTAAAAAATATTTATAAGTGAGGCAATTAGATTATAAACAGAAAATTGTTCAGCTAAGCACTTACATCTATAAACTTGAACTCTTTTACATCAAATAAGCCATTTGTAGTGAGTTTTATTTCTGGTATAACTGGAAGTGCCATAAATGATAATGTCATAAAAGGATCTATATCTCTATTAACATTAAGTTCATTATAAGCTAATTCATGCATAGAATATATTTTTTTTACTATATCGCTTGGCATTTCATTTGACATTATACCTGCTATCTTTAATTCTAATGTATCAAGCACTTTAGAATTTTTTACTATAGTAATGCCTCCAGAACATTTTTCTATTTGTTTTACAGCAAGTATTATATCATCATCATTATCGCCTACTGCTATTATATTATGAGAGTCATGAGAAACACTTGCTGCTATTGCTCCGTTTTTTAATTTATAATTTTCTATTAAACCCAAACCTATTTTGCCAGTTCTTTTATGTCTTTCTACTACTACTAATTTTAATATATCTACACTCTTTCTGTATTTAAAATATCCGTTTTCAAATCCTACTATTCTTACACTTTTTTCTGTTATCAAATCTTTATTAACTATTCTTATAACATTAGCCTCATCAGTTTTTAATTTTATCTGTATATCATCAGCTGTAATAGGGGCAATATTTACAGTATTAAAAATATTATCATTATAATCATCTTTATATGTTTTAAATAAAGCATGTCCATTTTCTGAAACCAATTTACCGTCTATAAATACTTTATTAGCCTTAAAATCTTTTAAATCGTCAAATAAAACAATATCCGCCTTATATCCAGCAGCTATTAATCCGATATTTTTAAGTCTGTAGCATTCGGCAGCATTAATAGTAGCCATAGCAATAGCACTAAATACATCAAGACCATGTTCTACTGCTATTTTAAGATTATGAGATATATGCCCGTACTTCATTATATCGTCCAAATGCTTATCATCACTACACATAGCACATCTTCTGGCATTGCTTTGATTAACTCCCTGCAAAAGAGAATCTAAATTCTGAGCAGCAGAACCCTGTCTTAAAAGTACATACATTCCATTAGCTATTCTTGCCTTCAAATCTTTAGCAGATACGCATTCATGGTCGGTATAAACTCCTGCAGCCCTATAAGCATTAAGTGTTTTTCCTCCAAGCATTACACCATGTCCGTCTATAATCTTATCTGCATTAATTGCCGCAAGTAATTTTTTTAGTACTTCTTTATCTAGTGATAATACTCCCTGAGCATTCATCATCTCTGCAAGTCCGAATATATCGGCATCATTTATAAACTTTTCTACACTATCTGCATCAAGTATAGCCCCAGAATCTTCAAATCCCACAGCAGGTACACATGAAGAAAGCATAAACTTGCATTTTAAAGGACTTTTTTTAGCAGAGTTCATCATAAACTTTATGCCTTCAATACCGCATACATTAGCTATTTCATGAGGGTCTGTTATTATTAAAGTAGTGCCGAAAGGAATAACCACTTCTGCAAAATTGGCTGGTGTACATAGAGACGACTCTATATGCACATGCGAATCTATAAGTCCGCTTGTGGCATAAGAGCCTTTAGCATCTATAACTTCTTTTCCATTATAAGACCCCACCCCTACAATATAGTCATCGTAAATAGCAATATCAGCATCTGTAATCGTTGAAGATATTGGATCTACTACCTTGCAGTTTCTTATTACCAAATCAGCCAAAACCTTACCGCTTGAAACTTCTATCATTTTTGATAATTTTTCTATAGTCATGAATAGTCCTTATAATTAAATATATATTTTAAATATAGTAAATTGTAAGAATATTTTCAAATAATATTTGCATAGGGGGCAAAGATATTGAATTTAGGCATTCCTTAGACTATGATATCACTATGCGTGCCGACGAAGTCCAGCGAAAGGCTGCATTTTACACTGAATTTAGTAATTTATCTATATATAAAACATAATTAATACGATTTAATAATAATTTTAATACTTGCACTTTCGCGAAGCGTATCCGAGCTTGTCGAGTATATAAAGTTCTTTGACGCTGTCTGCCTGCGACCGAAGGAAGTACTGTTAAGTATGGCGTGCGGCGGGAAAAAGTTGATAATTCTATATAATGTACATCTGTTGACAAAATGAAATCGTTACAGTATATACCTAAACAACTATATTTTGTCAAAAAATTAATTTTTTTAATTTAAAATATTTGCAGGGCTTCACAGTCGTGCCAGCTCTGCGTGCCTCCATCAACCCCAACTTCTTTTGTGACGCTGTCCGCCCGTTCTGCGTGCCTTCGGCAAGGTGCAGCCTAAATTTTAGGTATTACCATACATTTAATACATATCTTTGAAATATAAAGTTCTAGCAATTGCGTTTTTCGTGAAACGTATCCGAAGGATAAAAACTTTTGGCGAAGCCCGCCTGTGGCGTGTGCGGCAAAAAAGTTGATAATTCTGTATAATGTACATCTATATACTAAAAAAATTATAAAAGACTTATGAGCCAACCATGGGAATCGAACCCACGACCAATGCATTACGAATGCACTGCTCTGCCAGCTGAGCTAGGTTGGCTTTTTCTAATCATTAGTAACATTATTATTATTGTTATTTAACTCTTCTAATTTTGCTATACCATCTCTATACGCTTCAAATACAAGCTGCCAATTACTTGTAGTAAGCGATGAAATGCCTATATCATCATAAACTTCTTCTGAAAACTGATTAATAAAATTAAAACGTATATTTGTTATAGCAGCATTGGCAAAGATGTTAAACTCATCATCATTATTGAATTTGTATCTTACTTCAACATCATAATACTGTTTATCGCCCATCAAATAAGGACTGTAAACAACTTTCTGCACATTTGTTAATTGTACACTGCTTCCATCATTAAAAGTAAATATTATAGGTGTACCGTTATTAACAAATATCTGACTTGGATACTTATATCTGAACTCTAATGTTATAGTCCTTCCAGCTCTTTTATAAAATCTAAATCTGTTATCTCTTAAATATTTATAGGTTTCTTTCCAAGATGTGTATATATTCATTTTTGATGTTAATTTATCTTTCTCTGTAAAAAAAAGTCTGCTGTTTAATATATTCGTTTCCTGAGAATACAAAATATTTAAAATAAAAAATGAAAAGAGTAATATATATTTATTCATTTTATCATTTCCTATACAAAAATCATTTATACTACTAATAAGATACGGAAATATTAACCTTAAAATTAAATAATAAGAAGCATTTTTTTATAAAAATACATTGACAATAGTCTTTGTTTTGTTAGAATAATAAAACAATTAATAAATATACTAAAACTTTAAAGGATAATCATAATGGAAAGTATTATAATATTATTGATAATAGCAGTTATTACCGTAATTGCTATAATGAACTACATTAAAAAAATGAAATCTGGAAGTTCATGCTGCAGTGAAGGCTCAGAAATTATAAGAAAAGTAAAAATAAAAGATAAGAATAAAAAAAATTATCCATACAAAAAAGTAATAAAGATAGGAGGAATGACTTGTACTAAATGTGCCCAGATAATAGAAAACAATTTTAATAAACTTGGGTATATATATGCTAAAATAGATTTTGATAATGAAGAAGGACTAATATTAAGCAAAAAAGAATTAGAAGGTAAAGTATTAGAAGATGTTATAAAGGAGTCTGGCTACAGATACTATATTAAATAGAGCTTTACTTGATAAGATTAAATATAAAATTATTTATTTTAATGTGTAGTTTAAAAAATAAAATTGCTGCAGTATATACCTAAACAACTATATTTTGTCAAAAAATAAATTTTTAAATTTTAGATTTGTGGGGACTAGCCCTGCGAAGCACACAGTCGTGCCCGCTCTGCGTGCCTTCGGCAGGTGTGACACAAAGAAGCAAAAAGGCTATATTTCAGTCTAAATTTAATAATTTATCCTACATATAAAACATAATTAGTACTATTTAATAATAATTTTAATACTTGCACTTTTGCGAAGCGTATCCGAGCTTGTCGAGGATATAAGGTTCTTTTGGCGAAGCCCGCAGAGCGTGTGCGGAAAAAAAGTTGATAATTCTGTATAATCTGCTCCAATTGACAAAATAAAATTGTTCCAGTATATAATTAAATTTTGTAAGTCTTCACTTAAAAAAGTGCCCTCTCCCAAAGCGTGATTTAAATTTAAGACTTTCTTAAATGCACGTAGTATGATACATTTATATATAATACAGATTAGAATTAATAATATCTTTATGTATAGAATCGATTTAACGTGCGTTGAAAATATTGTAAATTTAAAAAAACGCTTGGGTGGGCAGATAGAATAACAGTTAAAGCTCAAAAATTAAAAATATTTATAAATAACAGTTAGTATTCATAAATCTAAAGGGTGGGAGTTAGAATAGATTTTAAAATTTACTTTAATTCCCGCCCTTTTAGATTTTAAAGCTTTATTTTTTATATAGACTTTAATTAAACCTACAAGTCTATACATCAAAAAGTGCCCCAAAATGTGATTCAAATTTAAAAACTTTTCTCCACGCACGCAGAACGGATTTTAAAATATTAATTAATTTTAAATCATGATTTATCTTATATATAAAATTTCATTCTACGTGCGTTGAATAATATTACAAAATTAAAAAATGCTCGGGGGGCAGCCAGAATAACAGTTAAAGCTAAAAAATTACAAACATTTATAAATAACAGTTAGTATTCATAAATCTAAAGGGTGGGAGTTAGAATAGATTTTTAAATTTTACTTTAATTCCCGCCCTTTTAGATTTTAAAGCTTTATTTTTTATATAGACTTTAATTAAACTCATATGTCAACACTTAAAAAAGTGTATCCGCCCAAAGCGTTATTTAAATTTAAGACTTTCCTCCACGCACGCAGAGCAGATTTTTATAATACATATCGATTAATAAATCTAATTTTTATTATTTATAAGAATCAATTAAACGTGCGTTAAAGAGTACTGTAAATTTAAAAAAATCTTGGGTGGGCAGACAGAATAACAGTTAAAGCTAAAAAATTAAAAATATTTATAAATAACAGATAGTATTAAAAAATTTAGAGGGTGGGGTTAGAATAGATTTTTAAATTTTACTTTAATTCCCGCCCTTTTAGATTTAAAAGCTTTATTTTTTAATGGGTTTCAATTAAATCTATAGGTCTATATTTTTCAAATGCACCCGCCCAAAGCGTTATTTAAATTTCAATGCCTGCTGCTAATTTTGATAAACAAAAAAGTGCTGTTTGTAATAAGCAGCACTTTTTTATATGTTTTATAAGAACTTTACTGTATGTCTTTATAAGGTGAAGCTCCAGTATACTAAGGTTTATAATTATTATTTCCCTGAGCATCAATATAGAACTGTTCTAAAGTAACAGATCCATCATCATTAACTTGCCCTATAGGGTCATACTGCCAGAATTTATGAGCTTCAAAAGTTTCCTCTTGATCCGTAGTACCATATACTCCTGTTTTTCCCAACTCAGCAGATATCCAACCATTAGGAGCCCAAGATATAAACATATTTTGCCATTTTTCAGGTACAGCATAAGGAAATATTAATCCTGTTTTTGTATCAACAGCTACTAAAAAATTATCTAAATCAAAAACAACATTTCCTGTGTATCTATAGAAATAGAACTGACTTTCTATATTATTGTCATTTTTGGTTTTAAAAGGATTAACACCTCTGTATACATATATCTTTGCACTGTTTACAGGCATATAAGAATTTGGACTGCCCGGTACTCCGTTTTTATTTTCACCATCTGGGGCATTATAAATATAGCATGTATTAGTACCGTCATTGTTCTGTACCCATTGTCTAGCACCAGCAGCAGCTTGTCCATCATCTTTAAAAAATGTGAATGTTGGTACAGTTTTATCATCTGTCACAAATTTTAGGAACATTTCATCAAAATTAATGGACGTTGTTGGTATACTTGGTTCACTTGGTATACTTGGTACATTTGGCTCATTTCCGCCTCTCTGCTCATTTGGGTTATTTGGGTTTTTTGTACATGATGCAGCTAATATCATAGATAAAACCAACATAAATAACTTTTTAATCATAATTCGCACTCCGACATTTTTAGAGAATTGTAGATTATTATAAAAATAATTACAATAAGTAATTTATTAAAAACGACATTTTTTATGAATTGTCTTTTTATCAAAAATATTATTTTAATACATTTAAAACATATTTTACAGATATTTTTTTATTGCAGATTATTATAAAATAATTACAAGCCATTATTATAATTAAATATTATTTCACATATTCAATTATAATATATTTAATACATATATATGATTTATATAAAATTTTATAAATTTATTTATTTTCATAAATTGTGTATTTTTATTATATTGAATTTTTATTAATTTTATTTTAATACATACCTAAACAATTACAATTTGTCAAAATGAAGTTATATTTTGTTTTTAATATATGGGGCTTTGCCCACCACGCTGTGTGATACGCAACACCCCAGTTCTTTTATGACGTCTGTCCGCCCATGGAGTGGTACGCCTTCGGCGAGAACCATACGCTGTACGCCTGTGACGAAAGAACTGCATTTGACAAAGTCCACCTTTAGGTGTAGTCTAAATTTCGAGTATTACCATACATTTAATACGTATTTTTAAAATATAAAGTTCTAGTAATTGCGTTTTTCGCTTTGCGTGCCTTCGGCAGCGAAAGGCTATATTTCAGACTAAATTTGCTAATTTATCCTACATGTAAGACATAATTAGTACTATTTATTATTATTTTTTTTACTTGCACTTTCGCGAAGCGTGCCTTTGGCAAAAACTTTGGAGAAGCCCGCCTGTGGTGTGTGCGGAAAAAAGTTGATAATTCTAATAATGTACATCAGTTGACAAAATGAAATAGTTCCAGTATATACTAATTTATACATATAAAATAAAAATAGTTTTGAAACAAGTACATTATTTTTTGTCTATTATAGATTAATCTCATAGACGAAATTAAAATAAATAGTTTTTTGATAATAATATATTATCCGACATTTTTTATAAAACGTCTTTTTATATGTATTTTTTAATACATTTGAAACATATTTTTAATTTTGTACATATTTTACATACAAATATTAGACATTTTTTATTAATTGTATATTTTTTATATTGAGTTTTTATAAATGTTATTTTAATATGTTTAGAAAATAAATAAAAAAATAGGAGTAAAAAAATGAAAAAAATTAGTATTTTATTAATGTCTGTATTATTTGCTTTAGCAGTATCCTGCTCAAACAAGTCTACAGGTCCAGGTAATAATGATGGAAATAGTACTCAAAATGGAATACCTCTATCACAAAGAGCAGGCACATACTCAGGTACTATGAATTTTGGAGCTTTAGAAATAGTATTAAGTGATCAGGCACAAGTAACTTCAATAAAACTCAATGGTACTGAAAGTTTAGAAGGAACAACTATTACAATAACAGAAGGTGCTGGTTATACTGGAACAACCATTGCCCCATTTGATGCCACTATATATATGACAAATCCTCAAAACCAAAGTAAAATTCCTATGGATGCAAAAGTAAAAATAGAGTTTACAAGTGCAGATGATGCTTCTCAAGGTGCAACAGCATACGTACAAGTACCTGCAGGAACAGACTTCAATCAAGATTCAGCTACCAAAGTACCTTTAAAATACACTAAATAATAATACATATGAAGAACATATTCTTTAGTTTAATCTTTACCATAATATTATGCTCTTGTAATAGTCCTTTTAATTCTTCAAGACAAAGGTATTATAACATGAACAAACTAGATAAATATTATTCTGATGTTGATATGCCTTCATATAGTCCTTATGATACAACAGACCCTTTCAACAGTAAAGAAGAATGGAACGATATTAATTATAAATTCAATGGTAATGAACTGTATGAATATCTTATGAAAATAAGTTTTGATGTTCATACAGTTCCTATTTATAGCTTTTTCAAACCAGATGACGGCAGGGTATGGGAAAAAACACCCAAAAGCTACTATGAAGAATATACTTTTGATGCAAGCGATGACGGAAACACCACTGAAAGCCCCATCATATCAACCCCTATAAAAATATCACCTATGACTGTATATAGATACGGCAGAAATCCTTTGGTAAAATATAATGGAAATTATAATTTATCAAAAAGAATAGAGAGATTTTTCTTCATCAGAGCATCTGGAAATGCAATAGTTAAGCTTGATAATTATTTAATAGCAATAGATACTTACAGCAAGTTTATATTTGCCTATGCCAAAATCACAAAATATTCTGATATATACGGGCAGCTTCTTCCTACAGACTTTGAGGCTATAGAGCGTTATCATTTAGGATATAAATTTTATGAGTATGACCCTATAGGCTTTATTGATGATAATAAAAATATAATACTATATCAGGTATATGCTGATGATATGACAGCTAATTCTTCAGAATATGTTCCAAGATACAGCGGACTTGATGCTGAAACAGCAAAGCCTATTGATAAAACTACTACTGGAAGATCGCCGTACGCTAGGTAAATAGTAAATATACTTGTTTCCAAAACAAACTTTAGAGAAAACAAAGTCAACAAAGATATTCTAATATAAAATGCAAAGTTATAATTAGTTATAAAGAAAACAAATATCAAAAATATATAATGATAAATTAAGAATTACACTTTGACATTTATAAAGTATTTCAGTATAATAATCCTATGAGAGATATTAACGTTTTAAATGACTATTTTGTAAGGTATTTGTTGGCATCCTCCGATAGTGCTTTAATTTTACTAGACTTTATTAATTCAATAATGCTTGATTCAGGTATGAAAACTTTCAGAAGTGTAGAGATATTAACTCCATTCAATTATAAAGAAAATTATGAGGATAAAGAAACAATAGTAGATGTGAAATGTATTACACAAAATGGTACTGTTGTTATAATAGAAATACAGCTTCAAGGTAATTCAAGGTTTCCAGAAAGAATATTATATTATTGGGCATCAAATTATAGTAAACTCTTAAAGCATGGAGAAAAATACGATGCTTTAACACCAGTTATAAGTATAAATTTATTAGATTTTAATTTAGACGATACTAATAATATACATTCCTGTTATATGATTTATGAAATTAATAACAAGAAACTTTTAACAGATCATTTACAAATTCATATAATTGAACTTAAAAAATTTAAATATAATCTATTGGAATATGATTTAAACTGTTGGCTTAAATTTTTTACTATGAAAGATAAAGACAACAAGGAGGAAATTATGTCAGAATTAGTAAAAGAAAAAACTATAATGGAAGAAGTGCAGAGAAGATATAATAATTTTATTAAAGATAGACTTATGATGAACGAGTACGATAAAAGAGAGGCTTATTTATATGGTAATCAAATAATGCTTGAAGAAGAGAGAAGATTAGGAATAGAAGAAGGTATTGTAAAAGGCAGAGAAGAAGGTATTAAAGAAGGTATTAAAGAAGGTATAGAAAAAGAAAAAATTTCATTAGCTAAAAATATGAAAAATGATAAAGTGGATTTGAGTACCATTTCAAAATATACAGGATTAAGTATAGAGAAAATCGAGAAATTATAAAAGATTAAATTTTAATCCCCGCCCTTTTAGATTTTAAGGCTTTATTTTTCATATTGTATTTAATTAAATCTATAAGTCTATACATCAAAAAGTACGCCCGCCTAAGCGTTATTTAAATTTAAGACTTTCCTATACGCACGTAGAATGGAACATTAATATACAATAAAAATTAGAATTAATAACTAGCTTATACATAAGAGTCCGTTAAACGTGCGTTGAAGAGTATCATAAATTTAAAAAACTCTTGGGTGGGTGCTATAATAACAGTAAAAGCTAAGAAATAAAAAAAATTAAAAATAACAGTATAGAATCAAAGAATTTAGAGGGTGGGAATGAGAATAAATTTCAAAATTTTATTTTAACTCCCGCCCTTTTAGATTTAAATGCTTTTAGTTTTTAATAGAATTTTTATTAAATTCGTAAATATGCACTTCTAAAGGTACGCCCACCCAAAGTGTGATTTAAATTTAAGATACTTATAAAAATAAAGTTAAATAATTCAATTAAAAATATCATTATTATATTTAAGTACATTTAATCTATTTTTTATATTATTTTTATCATAAAAATAAAATCCGCATAATCCAAAATGAACAGCATTAAAATACATATTAGAGTAAAAAGTTTTTATATATAAATCTCCTCCTGATGTACTTATATATCCTTTTCCTTTTAAAAATAATTCCCTTCTTTTAGCTTTTTTTTCTCTTAGTTTTATTAATGATTCACTGTGACTTTTAAATGCTCCTGCTGTTGATCTGTGGAATGCAGAATTAAAAGAAAAATCATTGAAAGCAAAAATGCTGTTACAATAGAAAATCATACATAATAGAAAAATAATTCTTTTTACTATTTCCAATTATTACTCCAAAAATCAATACAAATAATAATAAATATTTCCGCTTTTATTTTTTATATGTTCTAGTATAAAGCTAGTTTTATTATACATCTTCACACAGTCAAATATTACAGTGTTTCCTTTATTATCAATTATATCTGCTTCTTTGCATTTGGAACAGCCCACCGACATACTTTTAGGGCAGAATGCAAAGTTCATAGCAGGTATAAAACCTTCTTTGATGCTTATAGTATGTTTTAAAGTTTTACCTGCCTCAATAGCTGATATTACAGTATTGACTCCTAACTTATATAAAAAGTTCACGCTGTAATTGTTAATAGCATTAAGTCCTATCCCAGACCATAATACAGCTTTTTCTTTTAATGCCTCAATATGACCCAAATTATTGCATATTACTATCATGTCTTTTGTTTTTTCTACTATGCTTTTTATAACTTCAATATCTTTATCAAATGTTACATGAGGCAGCATTATACCGTCTATTTTTTTATTTTCAAAAAGTGTTATTATATTTTCATCATAAACACTTGGAAATAATATTTTTTTATCATAATGAATATCAGAATATAATTTTAATTTCTCTTTGCTGTTTACAATCAAAACTTTTATATCAGTATTAGGATAATTGATATTATTAAAAATATTTTTGTTATATTCTATTTTTTTAGTATTCATTAAAATATTTTCTAATTTTTCTATTAAAGCTCTTCTAGCTTCATTTAACACTTTTACTGGTATAAAAGGATTTTTAAAATTTTCTTCTATAATAATATTTTTATGGTATAAAAGGATTTTTAAAATTTTCTTCTATAATAATATTTTTAAATTCAAATACAGTTGCCCCAGTCTTTGAAAGAGAATTAAAAATATCTTCTTTAGCTGCTGATTTTGTTTTAGCTTCTTGAAGAATATAATCGCTTATGTATTCTATATTATTCAATCTTTCATCATATTTACTATTAACTATTAATTTTATTTTGTTATTATTAAATCCTATTATGCATTTCAAATCAAGAATATGTTTAAAACTATCATTTTCAATTATTTTGTTAGCCTCATCAATCTGAAGTTTATCTGTAGTTCTATAAACTTTATCCCCAACATTGACATTTTTTATAACAGCAGAAAAACTTA
>NZ_CASEGO010000085.1 GCF_949287625.1 uncultured Brachyspira sp.
CAGCACTATAAAAAGCTAATACCTATATCTAAATTTTTTTGCTTCTCTTGTTTTTGTATTATGTTAATTATTATAATTAGTTATAATGCATATTCGCAAACAACAAATACTAATAATATAAAAAGATACGGACAGTTATCAGCCTCTTTAGAAATGACAGCATACGGAAGAATGAGCGATCTTATAGAACAGACTGGAAATGAAGATACATTAGGAGTGCTTTTATACGGAGATTTGAATTATATAAAAGAATATAAATATGCTTCCATAGAGGCTGATATGAATCTAAGATTATATGAGCCATTATCCCATAAAGCAAGATTTTATAAGGATATGTCGCCTCCAGTACTCGATTTTTCAAAGATGAATATATTTGTAAATTTTAAATACGTAGGAATAAGAGCAGGAGTTTTAGAACCATACACAAAAAATATACCTATGACCTCATACTTCCCTACACTTTTTTATTATCATACAGTAAGCAGCAATAAATCTACTGTACTGTCAGGACCAAGAGATATGCCTATAGGATATGATACTCAGTTTATACCAAGATACGATACTGGATTAATGATAGAAGCAAATTTCTTTGGAGCATTTATAGGTGTAGGAATGATTAATGGTGAAATGGGACTTGATGCTAATTCTTCTAAAGGACTTATGGCTAAAGTAGCATACAGCAATGACTATGTAAATACTGGAGTAGCAGGCATAGTTACAGAAATAGGCTCTCAGCCAATCAAAGAATGGGGAGACAGCATTAATGCATTTTTTTACTTCAGAAATGGAAGAGATGGAAGATTTACTGTAGGAATTGAGGGTTTTTGGTTCAGACATGGTATAAGAGTATATAATCAATATTTCCCCGGTGAAGCCAATACAAATACACCTCATTTTAATGACGGATATTATACTGATTTTTCTGTACAGACATTTAATGGTGCAAAACCATATTATGGAATGAGCGGATTTATATTTTTCGAAGCCAGAAGATTATGGAAATTTGATATAACAGCACATTTCGGTATACATGATAATAATATATATTCAAATGCAGAAGATATTTATCAGCTTAAATACAGAGCTTTCTTAAGAATAACCTTTAATATAACCGATGATTTCAAAATTATGCTTTCTGATACTTTTACATATGATCCAGTATATAAAAATAATTATCAATATTATGAATTAGAAAATAGAAACCAAGTAGGAGTTATATCGTATAATGAAAAAAGCGGACACTATACAGTAGATAATGATTTTTATTTAGGTTTAAGCTTTAAATTCGGCGGAGTATGGGGAAACAAATAATTATAAAAACCAAACTTGTTACTAAATATGATTTGCTTTTAAATTTATTTATAATAATCGCATAATGTTATAAATAAATTTAAAATAATCATAAATTATAACTTTATTTTTTTATATATATAATTTATAATACCTGCTATGAAAAAAATAGATTTAAATAATATAAACAGAATAGTATTCAAATTCGGAACTAATGTTTTAAGAAATGATGAAGGATATATTTCCCTAGCCAGAATATATTCTTTTATAGAAGCTATAGCAAAATTTCACAGAATGGGTAAAGAGGTATTGATAGTTACTTCTGGAGCAGTTGGACTTGGAGCTAAAAAGATTAATGTTCAGGATTTGGACGAGGTAGCTTTAAAACAAGCATGTGCTGCTATAGGACAGTCTCAGCTTATGTCTATATATGAAGACGGATTTTCTAAATTTGACATAGTTACGGCTCAAATACTTCTCACAGAAGAAGATTTTTCAAACAGAAGAAGATATCTTAACCTTCACTCTACTTTAAATATGCTTTTAAAATATAAGGTTGTACCTATAATAAATGAAAATGATACTGTATCAAGCGATGAACTTAAACAATTATACGATGTTACACAAATAAGTTTTTCTGACAATGATAAACTCTCTGCTTTAGTGGCAAGCGAACTTGATGCTGATTTGCTTATAATACTTTCAGATATTAACGGTCTTTATGATGATAATCCTAAAACCAATCCTAATGCAAAATTCATACATGAAGTATTTGAAGTTACAAAAGAAATAGAAAATCTTGGTCTTGACGCTTCTAAAGGCGGAAGAGGCGGAATGAAAACAAAACTTCAGGCTGCTAAAATAGTTACTAGATCTGGCTGTGCCTTATTTATAGCAAACGGTAAAAAACCTAATGTACTTAATAATATATTTGAAAGCGAAGATAAAACTATATTTTACCCTGTAGAAGAAACTAATGAACTTCCTACAAAAAAAAGATGGATTGCTTATGCTACAACTATAATAGGAAAATTAAAAGTAAATGCAGGTGCTAAAAAGGCTGTACTTGAAAAAGAATCAAGCCTGCTTTCTATAGGTATAACAAAGGTAATTAACACTTTCAAAAAAGGCGATATAGTAAGCATTATAGATGAAAATGAAAATGAATTTGCAAGAGGAATAATTAATTATAGTTCTGATGATGTTGAGAAGATAATGGGGCATCATTCTGATGATATATTAAAGATATTAGGCTACAAAAATTATGATGCTGTTGTTACCAGAGATCATATAGTAATATTATAATGCATTTCGTAACTGTTCTGCAGCATCTTCTGGTGTAATAGAATTAATAAATACACCGCTTCCTAATTCATAGCCTGCGAGTTTGCTCATTTTAGGCATTATATCTAAAAACCAATGACTGGAGTACTTATATTTATCATTAAATACAGGTAAAAGAGTATGAAGCACATAATTAAAACTCACTTCACCTAGAAGTTTATATAGTCTGTCAAATATATTTTTAAGTATAGAAGCAAAATCAAGAATATTAGGACTTGAAGCGTATATTATGCTATTAGAATGCTGTTTTGGCATTATATATATCTGATAAGGAGACTTTGAAGCAAAAGGGGCAATGGCTATAAAATTATCATTTTCATATATTACCCTTTCATTAAGTTTCTTTTCTTCGGATATAATATCACAATATACACATCTATTGTTTTCATTATAATATTCAAAAGAACCATTAATTTCATCAAGCATTTGAACTGGTATAAAAGGAGTTGTTATAATTTGCGAGTGAGAATGCGAAAGACTTGCACCTGCTTCAGGACCAAAATTTTTAAAATGAAGACTATAGAGCATTCCGTCATTTTTACCCAAGTCTCTAAGTCTCATCATAACTGCTTTGAAAATATAGAAAAAATCTTCAGTTTGTGCATGATAAAAATTAAAATAATGATTAGGGTGTTCTATGATAACATCATGGAACCCCTTAGAACTGCTTGCACAAAAAAGAGTATTCTCTTTCGGCAATTCGTTTTGATGTGTCTCAGATATTATAGGGTATTTATTGGGTACTATTCTAACCTGCCAAATCTCTTCCTGTTCAGCATAAACAGTATAAACAGGGTCTGGAGTTTTCATCTCATGACCTCTGCAAAAAGGACAGCTGAGTTCAGAATTGGCTATATGCTTTTCATTCAAATTAACATAATCACTAGGCCTTCCAGTTCTTTCTGCTGAAATAATTACGGACTGCTTAGTTACAGGATCTTTACGAATATGAGGCATAAATTATTTAACCTATAAGTCTTTTTATCTTGTCCTTAATCTCTGTAAGATTGCCTGATTTTAATATATAACCATCGGCATTCCAAACAGAAAACTCATGTCTATAATTATTATATGCTGTACATATTATTATAGGCAGCTCTCTATGTTTTTCTCTAACTTTAGCTAAAAAATCCAAACCGTCCATTTTAGGCATTTTTATATCTAAAGTTATTAAATCAATATGAGGAGTACCTTTGTCAAGCATTTCTAAGGCTTCTTCTCCGCTGTCTGTAGATACTACATCATAGCCTTCATCTTTGAACTCTTCCTCAAACAGAGTTCTAATGCTTTTTTCATCGTCTAAAACTAATATTGTCTTCTTAGGCATATTTTTCTCCATATATCTTATATTGATATTATAATAATTGAATTAAAAAAGTCAAACAGAATTTTTCAATTTGATTATTATAATTTTATATATTATGACAAAAAAAGCATACTATACATATATATTATAACACAATTTTTACTTTTTTTCACTTTCTATAGACTTATTATAGCTTGCAATAATACTTTCAATAAGACCGCTTCTCATAGATTTTTCTTCAAGAACTTCAACTCCTTTAATGGTAAGTCCTGCAGGAGTACATACTCCGTCTTTTAACTGTGCAGGGTGTTTTCCAGATTCTAATACCATAGTACCTGTACCTTTAAAAACCTGTGCTGCCATTTCTATAGATGTTTTTCTGTCTATACCCATTAATACGCCGGCATCACTCATAGCCTCTATTAATATATACATAAAAGCTGGAGAACAGCCTGCCATAGCATTGTAAGCATGTATTTGCTCTTCTTTTATTACCTTAACCATTCCTACACGTTTCAATAACTCCACAACACCATTTTCTACAACTTTATTTTCTGCCTCCACAACCGATATAAAACCATTACATGTTTTTACTGGAGTATTAGGCATTATTCTAACAATTCTGCTGCCATTAAAAAGTCTTGACAAATCCCTCTTACTTACAGAAGCAGCAACACTAACAATAGTAGCACCTACTTTGATAGATGATGATATCTCTGCAGCTACTGCACTAACCATATAAGGCTTAACTGCTATAAACAAAATATCAGCCTCACTTGCCACTTTTCTATTATCTGTATAAACTTTTATTCCAAGATTTTTTTCAAGATAATCTTTTTTCTCCATTGTCTTTACGCTAGCTATGATATTGGTATACTCTATTCCAGACTTTATAAAGCCTTCTATTAAAGCTCCTCCCATAGCACCAGCACCAATGAACCCTATTATCATATTTAATCTCCTTTTAATATAATTTTATAATATCTGATTTTATAAACTCATAAAAATTACAAATAGTAAATGATATTTTGATATATTATTTACTATAAATTTAAGAAGGATCTATTACAAACATAGTTGCTATCATTTTAGCAAGCATATTATCCTCTTCATCTTTAATAACTGCTTCTACTATTATTAACTTTTTTCCAGCACTTAAAACCTCCCCAACAGCTATTACTTTTTTAGCAACAACAGGCTTTAAATAATGTATTTTAAGCTCAGAAGTTACAGTTTTGTATCCTTCTTCAAGAATACTTGCAGCTGCATGCCCGCCTGCAGTATCAGCTAATGCTGCAACCATTCCTCCATGCATATAACCCAAATATTGAGAAAACTCTTTTTTATTTTCGCATGATATAATAACTTTTCCTCTCTCTATATGCTCAAGTTTCATTCCTACAAAAGATAAAAAATCCTGAGAATTGAATCTCTTTTCAACCTTTTTAAACATCTCTTCATTAGTCATATTATTATAAACTCCTTTTACTAAAAATTATTTCTATTCTGCTCTATAATAACAATTATAACTGTTTTAAACAATCATTTATATGATATTGTGAAAAAACTTCATTTCCAAATAAAGTAATAGCTTTAACAGGGCATTCATTTACACATCTATAACATAAAGTGCAGTTGTGATTAGGAAAAGCTTTTTTTTCATCATTTAATTTTAAATTTTTCATAGGACATAATTTAACACATTTTTCACAGCCTATACATTTATTAGAATCTATTTTTAATCTATTACTAAAATCTTTATTACCTATCCAAGCTCTTTGCGATAAAAAACCTAATAGAAAATCCATTATACTAAGTCCGTCTTTAGAGGGTTTACCTTTCTTAAGCAAATCAGCAGTTTTTTCTATTTTTAATTTGGCTTTTTTTATCATATCTGAATTATATTCTATGGTTTTACATGCCTTCTTTTTATCACTTATAGCTTCAGGCATATTTAAATGAACTGAGCCTATTATATCAGCATTATATTTTTTTAATTTACGTGCCATTAATCCTGCACCGTCTCCACTAAACATATTCATAGTAGCTATTATAAATACTTTTTTACCGCTAAAAAAATTACCATTGTTATCAATAAATTCGTTTAATATTCTAGGAATTGTACTAAAATAAATGGGATAAGATATAAATATATTCCTATCATTATCTATTGTTTTTAATATTTCAATACTATCTTTTATTTCTTCTACAGAAAATATATTATAATCATCAATATAACATTTAAAAAAATATTCCAAACAATATTTGCTGTTTCCAGTGCCGCTAAAATAAATACCTATCATAATACCTCCTATTAAAATATTATCATTTTATTTTTTTATATAACAAAAGTATTTTTTTATATAAAAACAGTGCAAATATGAATAAACATATTTACACTGCATAAATCAAAGTTTATTAATCATTAACTTCAAATAAAAAATTTATATATATAATTAATAATAAACATAGCAAATAATATTACAGGAAGTATATAAGTTACATAAAATCTTGATATAGCTGGAAACTTTATCCCGCTTCCAGAATCAACTTCTGTAATAAAATTATTCCATCCCCAACCATATTTAGAAACACAGAATATTATTATATATATTCCTCCAAGCTCAACCAAATTATAACTTACTATAAAATCAAATAAATCTAGGAAACTTGTATTTGCCCCCATAGGCTGTATAAATGATAATACATTAAAGCCCAAAGCAGTAGGAAGAGAACATACAAATACAACTATACCAACTAATACAGCAGCTATATTACGATGCATTTTAAACTCTGACATAGTAAAAGCTATTAGATTTTCAAATACAGTTATAACAGTAGTTAAAGCAGCCATTGACAAAAATATAAAAAACAATGTCCCCCATAATCTAGGAAGATGCATAGAATTAAATATATTAGGCAAAGTAACAAATGCCAAACCTGCACCTTCTCCCGGATTCACATTAAAGGCAAAACAGGCTGGGAATATTACAAGCCCTGAAAGAAGTGCTATTAATGTATCTAATATAACTATTATTATAGATTCATTTGTTATAGATTTTTCTTTTCCTATATAGCTTCCAAATATTGTCATACTTCCTATTCCAATACCTAAAGTAAAAAATGCCTGCCCCATTGCTGCATATATTACCTCAAATAAATTTTCTGCTCCTCCATTAAAAATCTTAGATAAATCTGGAAGAAGATAAAACTTTACTCCCTCTATAGCACCTTCCAAAGTTACAGACCTAATTATTAATATTATCACTATTACAAATAATGACGACATCATAAACTTTGATGCTTTTTCAACGCCTGCCTGAAGCCCCTTAAAACATATTAATGTACCCAAAAATACAGCTATAAATAAACTAATAACCATTATTTTAGGATTAGAAAGCATAGTACCAAAAAACTGTGCCACACCGTCCGGACTTAATCCTAATGTAGCACCAGTTGCCATATAATAAGCATAAGTTATAGTCCAGCCTGTAACACTGGTATAAAACATCATAAGTATAAGACAGCCAAACATCTGAATATATCCTATTAAATGCCATTTAGAGCCTTCTTTTTCTAATGCTTTATATGAACCTGCAATATCTCTTCCTCCAGCACGCCCTATACTAAACTCCATTATAAGTATTGGCAAACCTATTACAGCTAAACATATAAGATAAATAAGAACAAAAGCAGCTCCGCCGTATTTACCTGTTATATAAGGGAATCGCCATATATTTCCAAGTCCTATAGCACATCCTGCCGACACAAGTAAAAAACCAAGCCTATTCGATAATTTTTCTCTTTTTTCATTATGCATATTAGCAACTCCAAAAAATTATTATCGATATATTATACAATATTTAAATATTACTTCAAGTAGTAACATGTAAAATATATATAATATATGCAATTTTTTGTTACAAACACAAAATTATAAAAAAGGATTACTAAAAATTATTAGCAATCCAAAATAAAATATATATAATATATAAATTAGTGTATAATAACTATACGAACACTATTTTCCTGCCATCTGCCCTGCCATTTACTTCCGCTGACAACTATTGCAGTATCTCCATGATTTGCCAAGTTATGTTTAACTATAGTATCTTCAAGTATATCTATTTGTCCGCCATGACTAATTCCAGAACTGAAGTTTAAATCCTCTGGCATAAGTATAGTATAAACATTATGACATATAGAAAGGCTATTACATAAATTAGTATCAGAAGACATAAATACTATAGGCGTTTTAGGTCTTTTTTTAGATAAATTTCTCACAGTTCTTCCAGACTTAGAAAGTGCAATTACCACTTTATTATTCAAACTATATGACAAATAAGAAGCACTATCAGCCAATGCATCATTTATTCCTCTATCTAATAAATTCATATTATCATGAGATATTTTAGTCATAGATCTTTCAGCAGCCTCTACAATAGAAACCATAGCTTTAACTGATTCTATAGGATAATCACCCGAAGCAGTTTCAGCTGACATCATAACAACATCAGTTCCGTCTAATACAGCATTAGCAACATCGCTTGCTTCTGCTCTTGAAGGTACAGGACTTTTTGTCATACTTTCAAGCATTTGAGTAGCTATTATAGTAATTTTACCCAAATCATTAGCCATTTTTAATATCTTTTTCTGCCAAACAGGAACCTCTCCGAATGGTATTTCCACTCCCAAATCACCTCTTGCTACCATAACTCCGTCAGAATGTTTTATTATATCTTCCAAATTTTCTAAAGATTCTGTATTTTCTATTTTTGATACTATTGATACATGCTGAAAATTATTATCATCTAAAATTTTCCTAAGCCTTATAACGTCCTCAGCACGCCTAACAAAACTCATACCTAAGTAATTTACACCATTTTTAGCACAGAATAATGCATCATTAATATCTTTTTCTGTTAAAACTTCGGTAGTAACATGAGCACCTGGTAAATTAATACCTTTGCTGCTTAATATAGTTCCTCCTGTTATAACTTTACATACTACAAGTTTTGAAGCCTCATCGCTTGATTCTACTATAAGCTGTATAGTACCATCAGCTATTAAAAGCATAGATCCGCTTTTTACATCATGTGCTATATTAGCATGTGTTGTAGGAATGATATTTTCATCATTGGTCTCTTTATATCCGCTTAATTTTACTATATCTCCCTCTTTTACTGCTATAGGTTCTTTTAGCTTTCCTATTCTTATTTTTGGTCCCTGCATATCAGCTAGTATTGCTACAGGTTTGTTCAATTCTTTAGAAACTTTTCTTATTATGTTGATTCTCTCTAAATGTTCCTCATAAGCCCCAAATGAAAAATTTAATCTGCATACATCTGCACCATTTTCTATAATCTTTTTTATCATATCTTTACTAGACCATCTTGGTCCTAAAGTAGCTATTATTTTAGTTTTTCTCATTCATATTTCCTTTATTTGTAATTTTTATTCCCATAAATCTTATATTATAAAATATAAAAAATTATACAGCAATGTCATAAAAAAATCTTTAAGATTTATAAAAAAATAGTTATATAAAATAATTTTTTTTACTTTAAAAATATATATTATGATATATAATAAAACAATGACTACAAAAAACACATATATAATATTTTTAACTATTCTATTGGCATTATCACTATATGCCTGCAAACCTAGAACTAAAACTATAATCTTTAATAATATATCAATAGATGTTCCAGAAGATTTTTCAGAAAATTTTTTGGGACAAGTTGTGGAAGCTGATAATAGAATAGAATATTATAATTCATACGGCGTGCAGAGAAAAACAGCAATATACACTGCAGCATATACAAAATATAAAGCTGCATATACCGGCATAATTAATTTAGAAAAAGCTAGAAACGATATAGTAAACGGATTAAAAAATAATAATGCTGTTCAAGAATTTGAAATAGTTAATGAAGGTCCAGCACAAGGTTTTGATAATTCTTATGAAATTTTAATGAGTTTCTATTACGGACCTAATAAAACCTACCACAAATCATTTTCAATGCTTCATGATGATGGTATACTACAAATAATATGTATGTACAATGCCAACAGTAAAAAAGATGATAGAGAAATAAACAACATTATAAAATCTGTAAAAATAATAGAAAATGACACTAATAACTAATTAATATATTCTTTTAATATATTAGAAAGTTTAATTACTTTATCCAAGTTTAAAGTTTCGCCCCTAATATTTCCATCAATACCTGACTTTTCAAATATTTCATCTATATAATTTTTATCTATATTAATATATGGAGAATTAATAAAATTATTTCTTATAGTTTTTCTTCTATTATGAAACAATGTTTTTGCTGCTGACTTAAATATATCTATCATATCAATATCAGCTTTTTTTGGAGTAATACTTATAATAGATGATGTAACTTTTGGAATAGGGTAAAAAACTTCTTTAGAAACATTATATTCAAGTTTTACATCTGACATAAAATTAGCAAATAGTGTCAAAGCTGAATAATTTTCTGTATCTTCTTTAGCTGTAAGTCTTTCAGCAAAATCACTCTGAACCATAAATACCGCATAATTCCATTTGCCGTAAGATTTTTGCAATAGCCATTCCATTATGGGGCTTGCTATATTGTATGGTATATTTCCATAAACATCATATTTCTTATCTGAATCTGATATATCAAAAGTTAATATATCTTTATGAATTATATTAATATTATTAAATTTTTCTTTTAGATGATTGTACAAAGCATTATCATATTCTACTATAGTGAGATTTTCTTTATATATATCTATGAGCATATTACTTAAAGCTCCAAGCCCTCCGCCTATCTCTAAAGAAAACTCACCTCTCAAATAATTTTTTGGAACAGTAGATGCTATATTATATGCAATATTTCTATCGCATAAAAAATTCTGACCTCTATTTTTATTTGGAAATATAGACTTCTCTTTTAAATATTCTGTTATTTCTCTCTTTGAATATAAATTATCTAACATCTCTCGGAATTCTAGCCATTTGGAATATTACAATCAATATCAAAATAAATGCAGCAGCAACAACAATAATCACACTAAGAGTAATTTGGGAAAGCATTACAAGAAGCATAGATATATAGCCAACTATTACCCTATATACCAAGCCAAACAATACAGTACCAACTACTCCAGTAACTCTATTATAGAGATGAAAAGTACCTGAAGAAGACATAGAAAGCCTATATCTAAATGAATAATACGCTATTATAAGAAATAATAATAAATATGTAATAGGTTCTATATTTTTAGTTATTAATTCAAGATTAATCTCTTTATCCGAATAACCAAATCTTTTAATTTCTTTTCTTAAAGTAAATAAATCTGATAAATTAACATACTTTAATTCCAAAGAAGTATAATTTTTTATAATATCCAAAGTACTATATGATATAGAAATAGGAATAACTAAGCTATTGGTATCACTATAAATATAATCATTTCTATTTGTATCAAAACGTGCTTTTAATATAATATTTTTATTATTATTTGTAGCTTTAAATTCTTCCGCTATTTTTCCGTATAAATAATTATCACAGCTTACAATCTTTAATTCATCATCAAGTTTTATAATAGAAACATCAAATATATAAAAACTATTTTTAAACATAGAACTGCTTGAAGATGAAAGTAAAGTATTTTTATCAAGCATTAAATTTATCCCATTATGGTTTAATGCAGATGTATACTGCAGTATATCTGGATTATTAATATATGCATTTCTTACCTCTTTGGCTTCTCTAATAAAGAAATCATATCTGCTTATAGAATCTCTAATAATAGAATAATAATTATCAACTTCCGCTATATTTGGAGCTTCCATATATAATTTGTAAATTCCATTATAAGCGTCCCATAATCTTCCATTCTCATAAAGAGAAATAACATCAGATAATCTGCCATACACAGATGCCTCTTCTGTTGTAGTAATTGCATACTTAGGTTTTTGATTATTAGCAATGCTGATTTTATTTATATAATACAAAGCCAAAGGATTATATTTATCCAAAGCAACAACCTGATTAAAATATTTAGATGCCTCATAATAATTTGAATAGCTGAATTCTCTAGTACCAAGTCTTATTAAATTATTGATATTGCTTATTTCTAATTGATGAAGTTTTTCATTCTCTTTTCTTTTTTCTTCCTGTATACTTTTTATTAGAAGAAGTATATTTCCGTCATTTCTATCATAAAATAAAGCCTCTTCAGCAAAATAAGCAGCATAATTTAAATTACCGCTGATAAGTTCATTTTTAGCTTTTTCATACGCTTCGTTTTTTAGTTTTAGTCCATACTCATAATAAACCATAGAATCTCTAGAAGCATTATGCTCTTTTACAATAGAGATAAAAGAATCTACAAAAGAATAATCATATAGTGTATAAAATACTACCAAAATGATAATTACAGTTATTGGGACTGCTATGACTTTTGATATATTTTCCTGATATAAATATTTAGCCTTAAAGAAAGCAAAATATACAGATAGAGATATTATATACGGCATATAAGTTTTATAGAATATTAAACTTATTAACATATATGTAAATAAAGAATAATCTCTGCCTTCACCTCTGGAATACAAAACATATATTATTAATATAACAGCTATACCTATAATACTCATTATTAAAAAATTTAATATAAGTCTAGTAGTAATGCTATGTTCTTTTTTCATGAGTCTACATTTTCTTCAATAACTTCTACTTCCTCTTCTATTATCTCTACAGGTTTTAATTTAGGCTTTTTCTCATAAATATCCTGCATAACCTTTTGAGCCAAAATTCTAGGAGGTAAAACTGTAAAATTATTTATAACTATATCAAAATATGTTAAAGCCTCTTCATACTTTTTTTGATAATAATAGCAGAAACCTATTTCATAATAAGCCCAAGCCACATCCTTACTATAGTTTTCTCTGTCAAAATTATCTATTATATACTGATAATAAGCTATAGCAGTCTTGTAGTTTTTATTACCAAATTCAGTGTATGCTTTCTCGGCTATTATTTTGGGATATCTCTCTTCTTCAACGGATATCTTAACCGCCGAGGCACATGAAGCTAATAAAAAAACAAGTATAACTAAAAAAACAAAACTTTTTTTCACTAAAAAATCCATTATTTTTTTATAGTATATACCTCATCACGAACAGGCAGACTTTTGCGTAAAGCCTTTAGGAAACTTCTTAAATCACCCATTTCCTTATAGTCATCACACTTTTCAACCGTTCTTCTTGCAACTGTAAAATACTTGTACATTTTTTCTTCGCCAAGTTTTTTACGCCATTGTTCCTGTGCACATTTAACTCTTAGCAAATATTGGCTGCCGTCTACTCCGCTTGACTTTCTAAACAATACGCAATATCGGCAGTTAGCACAATATATGCCTGTTTCTGACACTTGTTCATTTTGTTCTTCGCTCATAAATACTTACCGTAAATATATTTGTTTTAATTATTTTATGATAAAAGTATAACAAACTTTAAGATTTAAGTCAAGATTACTAATTTGTTAAAAATGTTTAAGAGCCATAGATATTGCACAGTTTTAGTTTAAAAAAAGGAGGTATTCCTTATAATTTAAATTATCACAACAAACAAAAAGGAATACCTATGA
>NZ_CASEGO010000086.1 GCF_949287625.1 uncultured Brachyspira sp.
GAAGAGAGAAGACTAGGAATAGAAGAAGGAATTAAAAAGGGCAGAGAGGAAGGTATTAAAGAAGGTATTAAAGAAGGTATTAAAGAAGGTATTAAAGAAGGTATTAAAGAAACACAAATATCTATGGCTAAAAACATGAAAAATGATAGAGTAGATTTAAATACTATTTCTAAATATACAGGATTAAGTATAGAAGAGATAAAAAACTTGTGAGTTCCTGCAATTCTAACGAATGACAGGGTTTATTAACGAACAAGTTTTTTATAAATAATATAGAAAATCGAAAAACTATAATAAAAAAATTCTGAGCATTTTAACTTTATTTAAATACTGAAGTAAATATACTGTGTATCAAGTAAGAATAATAAAATAAGGCTCCGCAATTAAATATCAAACGAATAAAATAATCAAATATAAAAAATGCCTAACAATAAATAAAAAAAGCGAAGCTCAAATATAAATATTCAAACTCCGCTAGTAATATAATTATTTAAACTTTATTATAATATCATATATTAACGTCCAAACTATAATCAATACCCTCTTCATCAAAACCATGCATATTCATATAGTCTTTTCTAAATAATGCTAAATCTGCTATTTCTTTTACATTATCTTTTGTAAGTTTATTCCACTCATCTAAAACTTCTTTCTGAACATCTTCTCTTAATTCCCAGTCATCTAGTCTTATTCTGTTATCACTGTCAACTGGTACTTCTCCGCCATTAAAAAGTTTTTCACTTATAAGTCTGTACATCTGCTCTATACAGCCTTCATGAATACCTTTCTTTTGCATAACTTTAAATAATATACCTATATAAAGAGGAACTGTAGGTATAACAGCAGAAGACCTAGTTACAACAGCCTTATTTACTGATACATAAGCATGACCTTTTACTTTCTCCTGCATCTCTTTGTCCAATTCATGAGCAGCTGCCTCAAGATGATCTTTAGCCTTTCCTATAGTACCATCTCTGTATACAGCTTTAGTCATTTCAGGACCTATATAAGAATATGCTATATTTATGGCATTTTCAGAAAGCATATCAGCATTAAGCAAAGCATCAGTCCATAATTTCCAGTCTTCGCCGCCCATAACTTTAACAGTAGATTTTATATCATCTTCATTTGCAGGCTCTATTGATACCTCAAGAAGCTCTTCAGTCATAAAATCAACGCCTATACCGTTATATTTTTTTCCTATAGGCTTTAATGATGAACGATAAACTGTTCCAGTAGATTCATCAGTTCTTACTGGGGCTGCCAAACTGTATATTACTAAATCTATTTTCTCTCCGTTAAAAAATGATTTAGCCTCTTTAATTACTTCCTCTTTTGAAGCATTTAAAAAAGCGTCAAGTATCAAGTTTTTATCTTTAACCCCATCTTTTTCAGCAAATGAAGAAAAAGCCTCATTATTATACCAGCCAGGTGTAGCAGTTCTTCTCTCTGTAGCAGCCTTCTCAAATGATACACTCAAAGTTTTAGCCCCAAGTCCGTAGCTTATGGCTATTCTGCTTGCAAGTCCGTATCCGCCTGAAGCTCCCAATATAAGTGCATTTTTAACATTTGATTTTACTTTTGGTTTTGATTTCACATAATTTATCTGCTTTTCTACTTCCTTTGCACAGCCTAGAGGATGAGCAGTAATACATATATTATTTAAAATTTTCGGCTCTACTACCATATATTTATTCTCCTATCATTTTATTATATTCAACTTAACTTCAATACTTTATAATGAAATTGTTTTTTTTTCAATTATCAAAAGATTAATAATTATATCATTTCCAATTTTTCTCTGCAAGTTTATCCAAATTAACTTTTTTATACTTCTCTCTCAAAGTAATAGAAGGTATCCACCAAGCAATATCAAAAACTTTCTTTTTAATTGATTCTATTTTTTCTAAATATACATTATAGTCATCATAAGTTTTCATTATGTACATACTATAAGCATAAAAAGCATGCTTTTTTCTGTCTATTTCTGGATTAAGAGTTTTCATAAGTTCATGACATTTTTTATAGAATTCATTTTTATTATCAGCCTTATAATTATTAAACACAAATAAAAAAGAAGTAAAATTATAAAAATTACATTCTTCAAGCAAACCTATATCTTTTTCTTTGTAAAAATTAAATATATTTTTAAATACTTCCAAAGAATCAGAAGCCATTTTATTATCTTTTTCTATAGAATGTGTTATAGATGACTTTCTCTGTACATAATAATATTCAGCATTATTATTATAATACATTTTTGGTGTATAAAGCAGATATTTATAAAAAAATTCTGTGTCTTCAGATACTATGAAATTCTGAAATTTCATGTTATTTTTTATAATAAAGTCTCTCTTAAATATTTTATTTACACTTGAAACTAAAGGATATTCTGGAGTATTTTCTTTTTCTGTAGTGCTCACATTAAAATTGCTTATTCCCTCCTGCCAAGTATTCCTAAATTTCTTCTTCCATATATGTATTCTATTATGATAGTAAGGCTTTATTATATTATCCCTTACAATATTAAGGTTATTTGTAAAAACTATATCAGCATCATATTTTAAAGCTGTTTTATAAAGCTCTTCTAAATAATTGCAAGAAATATAATCATCAGAATCTATAAAAGAAATATACTCTCCAATAGAAGCATTAATTCCTTCATTTCTTGTAAGTCCTATACCAGAATTTTTTTCATTATTTATAAGTTTTATTCTTTTGTCTTTTTGAATATACTCAAGAACGATATCTTTAGAACCGTCTGTTGAACAGTCATTTACACATATTATCTCTATATCTTTTAATGTCTGATTTATTATACTATCCAAACATTTTTTTAAATATTTCTCTACATTGTATATTGGAACAATTACAGAAACTTTTATCATAATAAAAACCTTATAAAAATATAATTATATTATTATTGCCAAGATATTCTATACTCTTCGTCTTGTTTATTATACTTAGAATACGAAGGATCTGTGATATTAAAAGTAAGTTTCAAAACATTATCAGTAAAAGCAAAAGTCAAAGTAAAACTATACTCTTCTCCATTTTCATTTGTAAAACTCTCTGTTTTTGTAAAAACTGTATCTTCAGTGTATGGATCAGTTATATCAATATAGGCATCTGGAAAATAACTGCAAGATATTCGCTCAGAGGTTACAGTTATATTATACAATTTATCCTTGCTGTAATAAACACCTATTCTTTCGCTTATTTTTATATTTGTGCTGTCTGATTTTTTTTGAAAATATACTTCATTTCCTGAATATCTAAATGTAGAGTATAAAAAATCTATAAAATATGTGTTAGGTTCTACCCCGTTTATAGTTTCTTTTATATCAAATGAAAAAGTTTTATTTGTGCTTTCAGGATCTCCCAAAAAATATGTACCTAAATTATTAGCAATATTATTTCTGCTTCCTATAAAATTAATATTTCCAGTATCAAATACTATAAAGTCAAGTTTAATATCTTCTTCAAAGTTTACATTAAGAGAATATCTGCCTGCTCTGTCTTTAAGTTTTTGTGTGTCTCTAATATCTGTAGGTAAATTACTGCATGATAAACATGATAAGAAAAAGATGAAAACTATAAAATGTTTAATGTATTTCATAAATATTATCCGAATATTATTATAACAGTATTATATCAAAAATATAATAAATGTAAATTAATAAACCTTAATATTATTTTCAAATCTTTTATCTGATATTAATCTATTAAAATCATTTATATTATCATATGTAATAAATATATTTCTTTTTCTATTTATAGTTTCCAAAAACAACTCAATTAAATCATTGTTATTTTCTTCTTTTACTTCTTCTAATGAAAAATTTTCTATAAATACATTAAATGAATTATAATTTTTAAAAAACATTTTTATAAGTTCATATCTGTTTTTTATATTACTATTTTCTTTATTATTATTTTCTCTTAAGTTAATCTCATGAACTTTGTAAATAAAATCTCTAACAGCCATATTCTTTTTAATAGCATAATCAAAATCATTATAATCAGCAATGTATGCATTTCTATATATGTTTCCCGTAAGAAGTATTTTTATAATATGCTCAATAACAAAAATAAAAATATCTATTTTCCTGCTAAAGAAAGCTCTTGAAGAAAAAGAAAAACTATTATTATAAATAAAAACTATATCTATAATATTGCTTTCATCATTAAAAGCTGAGCTGATATTTATATTATTATCTGAAGTGCATAATATTGATAATTTTTCTATGCTTTTATTTTTATTTTCTGGAAATAATTTATTTAAAATATTATCCTTATTTTTTTTAAGTATATCATTAACAAAATCTATGCATTCTATAATCATATTATTATCAATTACAGATGAATACTGATAATGCTCTATTATTCCGCTTATAGTTTTACTTATAGACATTATCTCATAATCATTAATTTTATAAAACTCAAAGAAATGCAAATCGCCTATATACCAAATTAAATTAGCCAAATAATTATATTTATTTGAAATCAAAGTAAGAGGATAAAGAGAGATTTCTTTTTCTTCTTCTATAATATTATTATCAATAATAAAATTTTTTATGTATATATTTTCCATAGATTAAAACTTTTAATTATATTTTAAATTTTGATTTTTCTATTATTTTAGAGAATGCAAATCAACTTTATCTCTCATACGTTCAAGCATTTTTATAGGTCTTATACCCAAACTCTTTAATATATTTTCTATATTAACATAATCAAGACTAGGTACAAATATATGAACCTTACTTATGAGATTCGGAGATAATACAATATCTTTATATGCCTTTTTATCATTATTAAGAGCCTCTTTCCAACCCAATATCTCCAAATTAATAAGTTTTATACCAAATCTGTCAAGTTCTGTTTCTATATCTATTTTTGAAGAGCATTCTATCAAATAAATTATTGACTTTTTCTTATTTGCTATAAAGTACGGTATAAAAAATCTGTAAATAGAAGTGCTTAAAAATATACAAATACAGCCTATAGTAGATAATACCCACTGACCAGACCCTATAACTATTCCAAGACATGCAGTAACCCATACTATAGCAGCCGTTGTTATACCATGAAGTTTGCCTCTGTTTTGTATAATCATACCAGCACCTAGAAATCCTATACCAGATACAATCTGAGCAGATATTCTGTTGTAATCAGGAGTAGTATATAAAAGCTCGCTTCCAAGCCTTATAAGCTCTTCATTTTCAAGCATAATAGCATGAGCAAAAACATCTTCATAACATGATAAAATAGCAGCCCCCATACATACTATACTCGTAGTTCTGCTTCCTATTGGTTTTTTATGCTGTGCCCTCTCCCAGCCTATAAATATGCCCATAATATAGGCTACAAATATTCTTCCCGTAATCTCTAATATACTATAGTCAGCTAATACATGTTTGATAGATTCTTTTATCATAAAGTTTATTATACACCAAAAAAATTAAAAATCTATATCTTTGTATATTTCATTTTCATTCTTAGAATATAATGTTATAGAATCTTTAGAAACACTTATAAGTTCATCAATAAGTTTCTTTGTATTATCATGCATATCTGAAGAAAAATATTCTATAACCATATCAAGATTGACACCGCTTATAAGACAAATATTATCATTTTTTCTGTAGAATTTGCTTGCTATATTAAAAGGTGTTCCGCCGTATATATCAGTCATTATTAAAATATTTTTATCTTTATGTTTATCCAATACAGATATTAATTTTTCCTCTACATCATTAAATGTATCATCAACATGCATAGCAACTATATCATAATCTGATAAATCGCCTAGTATCATTTTTGCTGACTCTATAAGTGCAGATGCCAAATTACCATGGCTCATTAATATTAAATTTGGCTTCATAATATATCCTCCTGTACTTAAAAATCATTCACATTTGTATCTAGTATATATTATAAATATAATAATTGTTTTTAATTATTCAATTTAATTGTAAACAAAATTCTTATTTTGTCGTAATATTTTTTACAATATAGTAATCATTAAGAAAAGTAATTGACAAAATAAAACCTTTAATTATATTATAGAAGGAGCGTATAAATATGAAAAAATTATATAATAATCTTTATGTAGGAGGCGACAGCGACTGCAGAAAATTTAAAGGTGCTATAGTGCATGCCTGTCAAAGCTGTTTTGTTAATGGTGTTCATGGTAATGTAGGTGATAAAAAGGTCTTTGAAAATAATAATGATCTTTATTTGAATCTATTAGATATATCAAGTCTTTCATTTGATTATGCTTTTCCTATGATAAAAAGATCTATTGAGTTTATAGATGAACATATAAAAGATATGGAAGTACTTGTTCATTGTAATTTCGGAATGTCAAGATCTCCTTCTATAGCATTATTATATATGGCCAGAAAAGGCTATATAAAAAATACTTCTTTTAAAGATGCATTAAATGATTTCCGTAAAATATACAATTACTATTCACCAGGTATGGGAATGTATAATTATTTTGACAGATACTGGAAAGAAATTATGACATTTTAAAAATCAGATAATAATTTTAAATACTCCCAAACGCACGTTTAATAGATTCTTATATATAAAAGAAATTAGATTTATTAATCAATCTGTATTTTTAAAATCAACTCTGCGTGCGTTGAGTGAATTTAAAATTTAAATCACGCTTTGGGCGGGTGTACTTTAAGAAATATATGCAATATAGATTTAATAAAAACCGATTAAAAAATAAAGTCTTTAAAATCTAAAAGGGCGGGGATTAAAGTAAAGTTAAAAAATTTATTCTAATTCCCACCCTTTAAATTTTTAAGCGTTATTATACTATTTATAAATAATTTTCATTTTTTAGCTTTTACTGTTATTCTGTCTGCCCACCCAAGCGTTATTTAAATTTATGATACTTTTCAACGCACGTTTAACTTAATTCTCATAAGTAATGAAAATTAGAATTATTAATGAATTTATATTTAAATAATTTATTCTACGTGCGTCTCATTAAAGTTACAATATTTATATACTGTATTATTAATTGCTCTCTTTATCAGATTCTTTACCAGATAAAGATTCTTCTATTGTAGAACTGCCCTGACTGCTATCATCACCTACTATAGATTTAGCCAAGTTCTTTATTTTATCACTTGCCGAAGATGCTGCTAATGTTTTTATAGCCTCATACATATTTCCAGTAGGAGGAGAATCTTTATACAAATTAAGTATTTCTGTAGTAATAGCTTCAGAATTATCATTTTTAAGTCTGTAAAGCAAAAGCTCCTCTATTTCAGGTTCGGATTTATAATTATTCAAAGCCTTTATAGCATATATTCTAACAGAATCGCTATCATTTTTTGCAGCTTCAACTATATTCTCTTTTACATCACCATAAGCACTATACTCTGGAAGTATATATATAACTCTTGCAGTAATTTCTGGTAAATCCTCTGCTAATAATTTTTGAAGTATTTCATAATTCTCAGCACTAGGATAAGCTCCCAAAGCTACAACTCCCATATAACGCACCAAAGCAGGCTCTCCGGCATTCTGAGATGCATTACGGCAAATCTCTTCGCCTTTAGGATTTTTAGTTTCACTGAAGTATCTTAATATTTCAACTTTTGTAGAAGAGGCTACTGTATTATTAGTATATTTTTCAAGCAGATAATCAGCAGCAGCTTCTGATTTCATAGCCCCTAATGCATTTACCATACTGTCTAATACTAATCCGGAAGCATTTGTAATTTCTGCCATTATACCGCTTTCAAATTGAATATCTGGGTAAATAGAACATAAATAATAAGCCTCTTTTCTTACATTATCATTTTCATCTTTTATAGCATATTCTATTATACTTTTAGCATTATCATTTTTTATTTGTTTAAAGAAATTAATAATTTCTGTTTTTACTCTGCTATTCATCTCTTCTGGATAATAAGCTGCAAGCATAGCAATATCGGCTTCATTTTTTGTTCTTCTTATTTTTCCGATGGCAGCTATTTTTTGTGAAGGTGTTCCATATTTAAAAGCATTTTCATATTCGGCGTTAGGCAGGTATGATGATGCTTCTGCAGGAGATGATGTATTTTCTGCTTCATTAGTTTGAGAAAAAGCTGAAAATGATACAGCTATTAAAAATAAAAAACTAAAAATAATATTTTTCATAAATAAAAATTTCCTTAAAAGTTTAAAACCCCCTTTTATTTCTAAAAGGAGGTTTATTTTTATGTTTTAGAAATAAAAATTAATTTCCTTGATATGTGCTTTCCTGTCTAACATCAAGCTGAGAGATATATGTATTATACTTAAGCATATCATCATCATTTTCTATTATGACAAACTCATATCTTCTTAAAGCATCTTGAGTAGGATATTCTGGAAGTGCCTCACCCAAAGGACTTTCTATCACTCTGTCAGAAGCTACTCCTTTATCTATCAAGTATGTTTTTCCATTTTTAGCTCTTACAACAGATAAATTATAGTTATAAGGATAAGCTATTCCCCTATTGCTTGTATGTGCTTCCAAAATTATATTTGCATTAGTATTTTTATCCAAGAACTCTATTACCTGATCAAATGCCGCTTCAGCAGATAGGGGCATATCAGTCTCTACCAATTTGAATATAATTTTCGGATTAGTTTCAAGTATTCTTCCTCTGTCAGTTTCTCTTATAGAAGTGTTTTCAGGCAAATAAAGCTCTGCAGTTTTTTCTTCTTCAGCTGCAACAACAGGTGCAGGCTCTTCTGCTATAACAACATCTTCAGGAGTACTGTTTTTAGGAGTGCTCTTACATGCTATGACAAAGATCAATAAAGTAAAAAATATAAATATGATTTTTTTCATTATATTGTTAAAACCTCGGCATTAATTTGTTTCTTTGTTAATGTCGACAGTTTTAGCAAAATCGTTATATTTTTTCAAATCATCTTCATTCATTATGATGATAAATTCACATCTTCTATTTTCTTTAAGTGTAGGATACTCAGGTAAAGCCTCTCCGAAAGCATTTTTCAATAATTTGCTGTTTTCAGAGCCTAATTTTATTATATAATTAAAACTGGTATCTGCTCTTCTTTGAGAAAGCTGATAATTATATGGAGCAGGACCTTCTTTGCTGGAATTACCTTCTACCATTATTCGTATATTTGGATTATTTTTTATTATTTGATAAACTAAATTATAAGCCTCTTTATAGCTTCCTATTTCTACAGTATTATCAAATCCGAATTTCACTTCATAAGCAGAATTTCCGCTTTTTCCGATATCTGTTTTAGATTTAGGGTCATGAAGTACTAATACCTTACCTCTTGGAGTTTCTCTAACTGCAGCACCATCAGGCAAGTTATAACCTTTTGCATTTTGATTAGTGGCTTCTGTTGTCTTAAATCCGCTTCCCTCTTCAGGTCCAGTAGCTACAGGTGCACTTTTACATGCTACTATAGATATAAAACTTAAAGACATAATTAAAATTATTTTTTTCATGATCACTTTTTCCTTGTATCATATTTTTATATTGTTAAATAACAGTTTAAAAACAATTAACATAACACATAATTATAACAAATTCATAATTATAATCGTAAAATATAAGCTATATATGTCATAAAACTTTATAATGACAAACTATTTTATATCTTAAAAAAGCTGATAGTATTTTCCAAGACTCTTATCTTATCAAGAACTTCATTTGACGCTCTGTTAGAATCCTCCACTAAAAGTGCATTCTGATTGGTAGCATCATCTATTTTTGCTATGGCAATATTTACCTGATCTACCCCAGACTGCTGCTCCACTGCTGTTTCTCTTATTTCAAGAATTATTTTTGAGGTTTCATCTATTTTTTCTTTAATTTCATTAAATATATTCTGGGATTCTGAAGCACTATTTGAGGCTTTTAAAATACTTTCATATGTATTATTAACAAGTTCGGTAATATCTTTTATTGAAGACTGTGTATTTTGTGCTAAATTTCTTACCTCACTTGCAACTACAGCAAAACCTTTGCCCTGATCTCCCGCACGTGCAGCCTCTACTGAAGCATTTAAAGCTAATATATTTGTCTGAAAGGCTATATCTTCTATAATCTTGGTAATATTTTTTATCTTTTCGCTTGCTTCATTAACTTCGCTTATATTATTTGTAGTTTCTAATATTATATCTCCTGCCTTTTCTATTGAATTTTTAGACTCTGTCATCATGTTATTTCCCATAATAGCATTATCTGTAGAAGACTTTATTGTAGAAGCCATCTCCTCCATAGAACTGGCGGTCTCCTGTAAACTGGCTGCCTGATCTTCTGTACGCTTTGATAAATTATTATTGCCTTTTACCAAATTTTCTGTAATATTTTTTATATCATCAAGCTCTTCCTTTACTTTTGTAATAATATCTGTAAGTTTATCTCTCATAGCATCAAATGAATTTGAAAGTACTCCAAGCTCATCATTAGATTTTATTATATTATTATCAGCTTTATGTGTTAAAATGCCTTTTTCTATATCTTTTGCCTCATCAGATATATATGTCAATCTTCTCATTACACTTCGTATAAATAAAAATACAAAAATAGAAATCAGTATTATAGAAACTGCCCCTATTAAGAATATAACTATACCCAAAAGTCTGCTCTTTGCATATACTTCACTTTCTACTATACTTACTATCAAAAGCCAAGGAGAAGATGATAATTTACTAAAAATAGATATTCTTTTTTGTGAGCCTGTATCTGCTCCTGAAATATAGCTGTCAATACCGCTTCCCTGTTCAAAATTGGCTCTATAATTATCACTGGTTTTCATTCCTAATCTTTCCGGATTTGTATGTATAATAATATTTAAATCCTTATCTATAGCAAATATATTAATATTTTCTGATAATTCTATATTGCTGAAGTATAATCTATTAACTCCTGTCCAATCATACATAACATATAAATAGCCTTTTAGATTACCGCTTTCATCTTTTATTCCAGTACATGCAAATATAGCCCATACTCCTTTAGCTATTGATTTTGTTATTTTTTTAGAAAATGTTACAGTGTTGCCTGCATTTTTCATATCGGAAGCTGCTTCTGGGTGAATAGATAATATATCTTTACCCAATAAATTGCTGCTCATACTTGAATCTATTATACATATACCATTAGAATCGCATATACCCATATTAATTATATATTTATTATAATTAACATATTCGCTTATTGAATTATAAGCAGAATTCATATTATCTTCTGTTCGATTTTCTATCAAGTTATAAATATCTGGGTGAAAGCTATAAGTATCAATTAACATCTTTTGATCATTAATCCAGCTGTCAAATAAAGAGCTGTAGCCTGAAAGTATATTAGAAAAACCTTCTAATCTGGTATCAATTAATGCTTTGCTTGCCATTTTTATGGAAATGATTAAAAGTAAGGCTACCATTATAACTATCGATAAATTAATCATGGCTGTGATTTTGAAGCTTAAACTATTGTGCATTTTCATAATATTATTTCCTAATTATTGTAAAATAAGTTCTCATACTTGTATTATATGTAAAAAATAAAATATTGTAAACATTTTTTATAAAATTATTTTACATTTTTATTGGTTTTATGTATAAAAATGGTACTTATTTATTAATATTTCTGATATATACACTCAAATGTATCGCCTAGATTTTTCTTTTTGGCTGAAATATTGTATATTTTGTACAGTAATTTATTTTTACTAATAAACTTTAAATTAAATATATCGCAGAATCTATTATAATAAACACTTTGGTTTTCTAGGTTTATACATTTTAAGGAATATTTTGATAAAAGTATATCCAAAGATTTGGGATTAGCTTCAAAAGCATGATCGCTTGGCACAATAGAAAAATAATTTTTATTAAATCTTCCGCTAAGACCATATCCATTAGGTGTAGCAAAAGCTAATATACCATCATCTTTTAGAGAATATATTATACGCTCTAAAATATTTTCAAAATTATAAATATGCTCTATAACATACCAAGCTGTTATTATATCATATTCTTTTTCTTTATATTCAAAATCAAGAAGCGAACAATTATGAACATTAAGTTTAAGAGTATCTCTGCAGTATGATGAAGCATATTCGCTTATCTCTATTCCTTCAGTTTCATAGCCGCATTCTCTTGCCTCATTAAGAAAAAATCCCATAGCACTTCCAATATCAAGAACTTTACCTCTAGGCTTTAGTTTTTTTATTTTTTCTAAACGTCTTCTTGCTAAGGCTGTTAGATTTTTACTGTCTTCTTCATAGGTTTTTCCGTATTGATTCTTATAATCTTCTACAAAATATTTGGAAGAATAATCCGTAAATGGAGGAAGAAAGTATTTTCTAAACAAAGTATGACATTTTAAGCAGCTGTAAAGATTGGACTCTATATTTCTGTTTTTCATCTCTATATGAGTACTTCCGCAGAAAGGACATATTATATCTTTAAAATCTTTTATATTATCTATTATTGTTTTTATACGCTCAAGTGATTTTTCTGTATTTATAGACTTGCCGTTTTCTAAATATTTACTTTGAGTATCTTTATTAAATAAAAAGTCTTTTAATTTTGAAACCGCTTCATTTGTATTAACATCTTCAAAAAATCCCAAATTAAAAAATAATTCATCTTTGCTTCTTGCCAAATCATCATGATATCTTGTAGGAGAGAGAAGTACTGTAGGTATTGAGGCTTCTATACATTCAAATGCTGTAAGACCAAAATATGTTATAACAGCACTGTATGGGATTACAAATATATCCGGACTAAAGTCTTTATACTTTATATTACTGTATCCGCTTTCTTCTTCTTTTTCTATAAGCACAAAGTTTTTATCTTCTATTTTACTTATAATATCTATTGCCTTTTTTTTCAAATCATTATTAAATCCTAAATAAAGAAGAACTGGGGCATTCTCATCATATTTTGGTTTTATATTAGAATTAAGTATAGTAGCTATAAAAGGCTTTATATTAACATCTTTAGAATTATCTATATTTGGAAGCATCTCTATTACTATATCAGCAAAAGCTCTCTCATCTCCTACACTGTCTATTATTATAACATTGCTTATAGTTTTTAATTCTTTTATAAACTTAGATTCTACTTCTCTGCTGTCTACTATTATTAAATAAGGATTTAATGATTTTATTTCATTATATTTACAGCTTTGTATAGTTTTATCTTTAAATAAATCGCTGTTATTATTAATAGAAGAAAATACAAAATTATAGTATTCTTTAAGCCTGTTTGCTATAAACTTCATACGGGTAATATGTCCGAACCCATATATCGTACCTATATCTGTTATTATACATATGTTGTGCATGAAAACTAACTATTTCTAAAAAAATTTTATAAAATGATTTTAGGTATTATATAATAAAAAAATATAATTACAAACAAATATTTTATTTATAAAATGTTTAAGAGCCATAGATATTGCACAGTTTTAGTTTAAAAAAAGGAGGTATTCCTTATAATTTAAATTATCACAACAAACAAAAAGGAATAGCTATG